>JBKPBQ010000452.1:0-8024 GCA_046726955.1 Acidobacteriota bacterium | reverse complement strand
GTGCTGTCTCAAGCTGGGTGAGCTGCCCGAGGCCGTATCCACGCTGGAGCGGCTGGTCGCCCAGGTGCCCGACAACGGGTACGCGTACCACTACCTCGGCCTCGCCGACGGCGGGGACATCCGCGGCGCCGAGGCCTGCTTCCGCCGGGCGCTCGAGGTCTGACCGTAGAGCGTCCCCCGCTGGCGCTCGCGGTGGAGGTCGAAGAGGGACCTCTCGACCGCGCGCGCCGAGACCCGCAAGGCGCGGGCGAGATCTCGGACCAGCGCCAGGAACTGCAGCCACTGGCCGATGCGCAGCCCGACCCCAGCGGGGTTTCCGGACACGTAGCCCCCCTTCTCGAGCAGCTGCCAGACGCGGATGTCGATCGCCCCGTAACGCCGCGGGTGGAGCAGCATCAGGATGGACGACGCCATCGGGACCGACACTCCCCGGAGCGAGAGGAGCGCGTGCATCCGGCCCTCTTCGTCCCTGGTCCGGAGCGCGAGCCGAGTCGCCCCCTTCACCGCGGCCGGCGAGTTGCTGCGGACGTACCAGATCGCGCGCGGCGACTTCCAGCGGCAGACGGCCTCGAGCTCGGCGCGCGTGAGGTGCCCCCGCCGGCGGGCGGGAGCGAGCGCCCGGACGAGGCGCTCCGTCGTCTCGTCGTCGCGCGGCTCGAGGGAGCCGCGAACGAGCGTGGCGAGGCGTCGCGTCTTCGGGCTCAGGGCAGGCCGGCCGTCCAGTTGAGGACGATCGTGGCCGGCTGCAGCACGTCCTTGGACGGAGGCGCCAGCACGAGGAAGCGCTTGCCGTCGGCGGTGGGCCGATAGGCGGAGCGCGCGTTCGAGACCGGGAAGCGGGCCCGGAAGAGCACCTGGGGCGCTCCCACCTCGAAGGCGGAGCCCCTGGAGAGCGGTACGGCCATCAGCTCGCCGCCGGGCGCGCGGTAGAAGATCTCGCGGCCGTCGCCGCGCCGAAGGGATCGCGGCCGCCCGCGGTCGAGACCTGCCACTTGTTCCGGGCCTGCGGGAACTCCTGCACGTAGACCTCGAGGCGGCCCGTCTCGTTCGACTGGTAGACGAGGAACTTCCCGTCGGGCGACACCGACGCGTTCCCTTCCGAGAAGGGCGTCGCCCGCAGCGGGAAGGGCTTGCCCTTGCCGTTCAGGGGAAGGGCCCAGATGTCCCAGGCCGTGTCTTCGCGGCGGCTCTGGAAGACGATCGTGCCGTCCTTCGTCCAGTCCGTGGCGTACTTGTCCTGGTCGGTGTGGAGCAGCAGCTCCGGATCGCCGGCCCCGGTCGCGTCCTTCACGTAGAGGTCCCAGATCTCCCGCTGCACCGTGTACACGATGCGGCGTCCGTCGGGAGAGCCTATGGGAGCGAACTCCCGCTCGCGCTCGTACGTGAACCGGGTGCGGGTGCCGCGGTCCATGTCGCGGATCCAGATGTCGCCGACGTCTCCGGGCTCCGTGAGGTCGTAGACGAGGCGGCGGCCGTCGGGAGAGAGCCAGGTGTTGAGGTACTCCGCCTCTTCCTCCATGGCCGGCGTCTCCTTCCCGGTGCGGTCGCGGAAGACGAGCCGGCGCTGTGTGCTCTGCCCGGTGCGGTAGGCGAGCACACCCGTCCGCGACGCGGAAACGGAGGCGAGGCCGACGAAGTCGAGGTCGAGCCCCTCTCCGACCGGGACGGCTTCGCCCTGCACCTGCTGCGTCTTCAGGTCGAACTTCTGGGCCACGAGCACCCGGTCGCGCACGAAGAGCAGGTAGCCCGGGGGAGCGAACACGACCTGCGAGGTCGCCTTCATCACCAGACGGCCTTCCTTGCCGTCGAGCTCCCGGACCATGAGCGCGTTGTTCTCCGGCTTGGCGGAGAGCGAGTAGTAGAGGAAGTCGCGGCCGCCGGGGAGGAACACCGGGTAGCCCGCGCCGATCCCTCCGATCGCGGGATCCGGCGTCACCTCCGGCGTGGGAACGCCTCCCGCGGCGTCCACGCGCATGACCGGATCCGTGGTGCGGCCGTCGAACAGGATGACGCCGCTCGGCCCCCACGTGCCGTCGGCGCCGAACTGAACGTCGGCGATCGTCTGCGGGAGGCCGCCGGACACGGACAGGCGGCGGAGCTTGCCGTTCGCGACGAAGGCGAGGTTGCGGCTGTCCGGCGACCAGATCGGCCGGATCGCCCCCTCCGTGCCCGCGAGGCGCCGCGACTGCAGGGCGTCGAGGGGTCGCAGCCAGAGCGCGCGCTCGCCGCTCGCGTCGGTGGCGTCGAAGGCCAGCATCCGGCCGTCGGGGGAGAGGATCGGCGGTCCCACGTCGGTGACGCCTTCGGGGTTCGGAACCTGGAACCGCATGAGCGCCGGCCGCTCCGCGGGACGGCGCAGGAAGGCGAGGCCGAGCGCGAGCGACGCGAGGGCGGCGAGCGCGAAGGCGGTCCAGGCCAAACCCTCGCGGACGCGGCGCCGCGTGGAGACGACACCGGGCAGCCCCGCGCCCGATCCTCCCTGCGCGATCCACTGCAGCTCGGCCATCACGTCGCGCGCGCTCTGCCAGCGGTCCTCCGGGTCCTTCTCCAGGCACTTGCGCGCCACGTGGTCGAGCACGGGCGGGCTCATCGCCTGCACGCTCGAGATCGCCGGCGGGTGCTGCGAGACGATGGCGGCGATGAGGCTCGTGCGGTCCTTGCCCTGGAACGCCTTGCGGCCCGTCGCCATCTCGTAGAGCACGGCGCCGAGCGCGAAGATGTCGGTGCGCGCGTCCGCCGTCCGCCCCTCGAGCTGCTCCGGCGCCATGTACTGGAAGGTTCCGAGGATCGTCCCCTGCTCGGTGAGCGTGTCGCGGGACGCAGGGTCGAACGACGTCGAGGCCGACGCGCGCGGAAAGACCGCTCTCGCCTCGTCCAACCGGGCGAGGCCGAAGTCGAGGAGCTTCGCGCCTCCGCGCGTGACCATGACGTTGCCGGGCTTGAGGTCGCGGTGGACGATCCCGCGCCGGTGCGCGCCGTCGAGCGCGGAGGCGATCTGCGCGCCCAGCCGGAGGACGTCCTCGAGGGGCAGCCGCCCGCGCTCCAGCCGCCTGGCCAGCGTCTCGCCTTCGATGAGCTCCAGCACGAGGTAGTGCACCTCGCGGCCCTCGACTGAAGAGCTCCCGACGTCGTGGAGCGTGCAGATGTGCGGGTGGTTCAGGGCCGAGATGCTCCTCGCCTCGCGGTCGAAGCGCGCGCGGAACTGCGCGTCGTCGGCGAGCTGCGGGGGCAGGAGCTTCAGGGCCACGTCTCGGTCGAGCCGCGTGTCGCGGGCGCGGTAGACCTCGCCCATCCCTCCCGCGCCGAGCGGGACCGTGATCTCGTAGGGGCCGAGCCGGGTCGAGGGCCGCAAGCTCGACGCCGACGGACCGGCCGTGCTCATCCCGCTCCTACGGAAGCGCGGCCGTCCAGTTCAGGACGACCGTGGCCGGCTGCATCGCGTCGCGTCCGAGCGGGGCGAGGACGAGGAACCGCTGCCCGTCTTGTGTGGGCCGGTAGAGGCCGCGCGCGGTCACGGGAGCAAAGCGGGCCCGGAAGAGCGCCTGCGGCGTCCCCGCCGCGAACGTCGGTCCCTTCTCGATCGGGACCGCCATCACGTTCGCGCTGGGCGCGCGGTAGTACAGCTCCTTCCCGTCGGCGCGCCAGAAGGGCTCGCGGCCGCCGTCCGGGGAGACCTGCCACTTGCTCCGCGCCTGCGGGAACTCCTGCACGTAGACCTCGGTCCGCCCCGACTCGTTCGACTGGTAGGCGAGGAACCGGCCGTCCGGCGACACCGACGCGTTCAGCTCCCCGAACTTCGTCTTGCGCAGGGGGAACGGCTTCTTCTCTCCCGTCATGGGCAGCGCCCAGAGGTCCCAGCCCGTGTCCTCGTTCCGGCTCGCGTAGACGATGTAGGCCCCGTCGCGCGACCAGTCGCAGACGAACTTCTGCTCCGGGCTCTCGAGCAGCAGCTCCGGCTCCCCGGTCCCCGCCGCGTCCTTGACGAAGAGGTCCCAGGCCTTGCGCTGCACCGTGTACGCGATCTTCCGGCCGTCGGGGGACCAGACGGGGGCGAGCTCGCGCTCGGGCTCGAAGGTGAACCGCGTGGTCGTTCCCCGATCGAAGTCCCGGATCCAGAGGTCGCCCTTGCCCCCCGGCTCGGACACCTCGAAGACGACGCGGTGGCCGTCGGGGGCCAGCCAGGAGTCGACGTACTCGCGATCTTCCGGCAGGGCCGGCGTCTCCTTGCCGCTCCGGTCCATCCAAATCAGCCGCCGCCTGTCCGACTGGCCGGCGCGATAGGCGAGGACGCCCGTCGTGGAGGCGGAGATCGAGGCGAGGCCCACGTCGTCGAGCCCGAGGCCCTCGCTGAGCGGGATGGGATCGCCCTGGAGCTCCATCCGGCGGGCGTCGAACCGCTGGGCGACGAGCGTCTTGTCGCGCACGAAGAGCAGGTACCCCGGGGCCGCAAAGACGACCTGCGACGTCGTCTTGAGGATCGTCTTCGCGTCGGTGCCGTCGACCGCCCGCGCGATGAGCGTCTCGTCGTCGGGGTTCGCCATCAGCTGGTGGTGCAGGAAGTAGCGGCCTCCCGGAAGGAAGGCGGGCCAGCCGGCTCCCAGGATGCCCTTCGAGGGGTCAGGCGTCACGAACGGCTTCGGGATGCCGCCGCTCGCGTCCACCCTCCATATCGGGTCGCTCGTGCGGCCGTCGAAGAGGATGACGCCCTGGGGACTCCACGACCCGTCCGCTCCGAACGGCGCGTCCGCGATCGTCTGGGCGGGTCCGCCCATGGCCGAGATGCGCCGCAGCTTTCCTCCGGCCATGAACGCGATGGAGCGGCTGTCGGGCGACCAGATCGGCCGGAGGGCTCCTTCGGTTCCCGCGAGCAGGCGCGACTCGAGAGCGTCGAGCGGCCGCAGCCAGAGGGCGCGCTGCCCCGCCGCGTCGGAGGCGTCGAAGGCGATGAGGCGGCCGTCGGGAGAGATGACGGGCGGCCCCACGTCGGTGACGCCCTCGGGGTTGGGGACCTGGAAGCGGACCACCTGCGGAGGGGCGGGGACGCGGCGCGCCCAGGCCACCGCGAAGGCGATCGCGAGCAGCGACGCCAGCGCGCAGGCGGCCCAGGCCGCCCCCTCCCGCACGCGCCGCCGCGTGGAGACGATCCCGGGCAGTCCCGCGCGCGAGCCGCCCTCGGAGATCCACAGCAGCTCCGCCATCACGTCGCGCGCGCTCTGCCAGCGGTCGTCGGGGTCCTTCTCCAGGCACTTGCGCACCACGTGGTCGAGAGCGGGCGGGCTCATCCCCTGCACGGTCGAGATCGCGGGCGGCTGCTGTCCCACGATGGCCGCGATCAGGCTCGTTCGGCTCTTGCCCTCGAAGGCCTTCTTGCCGGTCGCCATCTCGTAGAGGACGGCGCCGAGCGCGAAGATGTCGGTGCGCGCGTCGGCCGGCTGCCCTTCGAGCTGCTCCGGGGCCATGTACTGGAACGTGCCCAGGATCGTCCCCTGCTCGGTCAGCGGCTCGCCCGCCCCGTGGTCGAGCGTGTTCAGCGACGACATCGCTTCCACGACCGTCTTGCCGTCGCCGGCGCGGGCGAGGCCGAAGTCGAGCAGCTTCGCCCCGGTCCGCGTGAGCATGACGTTGCCGGGCTTCAGGTCGCGGTGGATGATGCCCCGGCGGTGCGCGGCGTCGAGGGCCGAGGCGATCTGCGCGCCCACGCGCAGCACTTCCTCGATCGGCAGTGGCCCCTTGGCCAGCCTCTGCGCGAGCGACTCGCCCTCGATCAGCTCGAGCACGAGGTAGTGCAGGTCGCGCCCGTTCACGCTCGCCGTCCCCACGTCGTGGAGCGTGCAGATGTGCGGGTGGTTCAGGGCCGAGATGCTCTTGGCCTCGCGGTCGAACCGCGCGCGGAACTGCGGGTCCGCGGCGAGCTGGGGAGGGAGGATCTTGACCGCCACCTCGCGGTCGAGCCGGGTGTCGCGGGAGCGATAGACCTCGCCCATCCCGCCGGCCCCCAGCGAGACCGTGATCTCGTAGGGGCCCAGCCGGGTCGACGGGACCAGGCTGGACATCGTCGTCCCGGCAGTGCTCATCAGCTGCCCTCCCACACCGGTTCAATGGCGTGAATCATCGAAGTATACGGGAAAGCCGGAGTTCGGCGAGGTGACGAGTCCTACATGACGCTCCCTGACATATATCGCCCCTATCTTCTCTATACGGCGGATGTCGAATCGCGGGCCGTCCGAACGACGAGAGAGTGGGCGGAGAAAGGATCGGCCATGAAGGGCCAGACGGTCCTCGTCACGGGAGCGACGTCCGGGATCGGTTTCTTCACCGCCCGTGCCCTCGCCGTCCGAGGGGCGCGGGTGGTCGTGACCGGCCGCGATGCCGGCCACGGGCTCGCGGCGCTCGATCGGCTGCGGCGCGACGTTCCCGGCGCGGACGTGGTGTTCCTCGACGCCGACCACGAGACCGTGGGGGGCAACCAGCGCCTGGCCCGTCGCGTGCGCGAGCGGGTCCACCGCCTCGACGTGCTCGTGAACAACGCCGGCGGAGTGGCCGATCGGCGCGTCACCGAGGACGGCTACGACGCGACGCTCGCGCTCAACGCCGTGGGCCCGTTCGCCCTCACGCAAGCACTCCTGCCGCTCCTGCAGGCCGCGGGCCGAGCCCGCGTGGTGAACGTCGTGTGCGGAGCGTACGCGGGCTTTCGCGGCGACGTCTTCGGCGGCTTCGACGCCGTCGATGCGGCTGCGCCCCAGAACGCGCTGGGCCGGGCCAAGCTCCTGGGGCTCCTCTTCACGCTCGCTCTCGCGCGGCGTCCCGAGGGCATCGGGATCGCCGTCAACGCCGCGAACCCCGGCCTCGCCTGGACAGCGGGAGCGCGGAGGCTCGAGACCGCGCCCGTCGCGACGTCGCTCTTCCGGCCGATCGTGCGTCTCGTCCAGCGCTGGGCGTCGCCGGAAGCCGCCGCGTTCTCCTCGATCGCGCTCGCCCGGTCGCCCGAGCTCGCGGGCTGGAATGGCGAGTACTTCGGACCCGACGCCCGGCCGCAGAAGCCCTCGCCGCTGGCAAGCGACCGGCACGGCCAGGACCGGGCCTGGCGATTCCTCGCCGACCTCGTGACGCAGGCCCCGACGGCGCTCGGTCCGGCGCTCCTCGCCCCGGAAACGCCGCGGACTCCGCCCGAATCGCGCCGCCCCGAGGGGGTGTCGGCATGATGGCGACGGCACGGCCGCTCGTGGTCAGGGAGACGGTGACGATCGACGCTCCCGTGGCCGCGGTCTGGGAGGTCCTGACGACGCTGCGCTGGATCGCGGAGTGGGACGATCTGCCGGACGAGTGGGAGTCGGACTGGCTCGCTCTCGGAAGCGAGCTCCGGTGGAACCGTGTGGACGGGGGCTGCACGAAGCTCACTGTCGTCGCGCTCGAGCCCGGCGAGCGGCTGCGCCTCGCGCTCTACGGATCGACGTGGCCGCTTCCGCCGTCCGCCTACGACGTCGGCTACGCGTACTCCCTGGCGCCCGTCGCGGGCGGCACGCGGCTCGACATCGAGATCGGGGACTTCGACGCGCTTCCGCACGGCGAGGACTTCCACGCGGCCTCGCTCGATTTCGCGGAGCGGGCGGGCCGGAAGATCGGGGAGATCGCAGTCGAGGTTGCTCGGCAGCGCGAACGCCGATGAGCACTCGCCGTCGTCTCTACCGGCCGCGGCTGGTCGAGACCGACCCCTCCGACGCGTAGAGCGGCTCGAAGCCGAAGACCCAGGGCTTCGACGTGTCCACGGTGACGCGGACCGCCTTCATGTCCGGCCAGCCGTAGACCTGGAGCCGAGTCAGGTTCGGGTGGCTCACTCCCGGCTTGTCGAGGTCGAGCTGGCTCACCGGGCGGTCAACCGTGAACTCGTGGTAGTGGCCGTGGACGATCAGGACCTGGCCGGGGAAGCCGTCGGCTTCGGCGATGATCGCGCGCAGCACGGGCTCGAGCGGGCCGCCGTCGTAGCGCAGCTTCTCGTCGAAGGGGTTCGAGTGGAAGGCGAGCAC
>JBKPBQ010000451.1:0-3550 GCA_046726955.1 Acidobacteriota bacterium | reverse complement strand
GGCCCAGACCGGCCACGAGAAGCGCGCCCACGAAAGCAGCACGCCGACCGCGCGTGGCCGTCATCCGGAGGGCGGGCACCGCGGCGCTCGTACCGGTTCCCGGATCGAGCGCCTTCAGATCAAACGCCAGATCGTGCGCGGAGTGGAAGCGCTGCTCGGGGCGCTTCTCCAGGCAATGGCTCACGATTCGGTCGAGCGCCGGCGGCAGCGTCCTCCCCGTCTCCAGGAGAGAAGGCGGCTCCTCCTTGAGGATCGCGTGCATCGTCTCGGCAGCCGACTCCCCCTGGAAGGCCCGGCGCCCCGAGGCCATCTCGTAGAGGACCGCTCCAAAAGAGAAGATGTCCGAGCGTTCGTCCGCGGGAAGGCCTCGGACCTGCTCCGGCGACATGTAGCCGACGGTTCCCATCACTGTCCCCGGCTCGGTGCCGGGAGAGACGGTGGGGGATTCGGTGTCGACCGTGCTGAGCGCCATCGTCTGGCGGGCCAGGCCGAAATCCAGGATCTTCACCCGGCCTTCGCGGGTCACGAACAGGTTCTCGGGCTTGAGGTCCCGATGGACGATCCGATGTTCGTGGGCGGCGGCGAGGCCATCGGCGATCTGGGTCGCGTAGTCGACGACCTTGCGCACCGGCAGCGCCCCGCCGGCGATCCGCGCCCGCAGCGTCTCGCCTTCGAGCAGCTCGGTCACCGCATAGGCGACGCCGTCCGCAGTCCCGAAATCGAAGATGGCGAGGATGTTCGGATGGGAGGTCGCGGCCACGGCTTTGGCCTCGCGCTCGAAGCGCGCCAGGGCCACCGGGTCCTGCGAGAGATGGGCGGGAAGCACCTTGACCGCCACGTCCCGGTCGAGCTTCGCGTCCCGGGCCCGATAGACCTCGCCCATACCGCCGGCGCCGAGGGGCGCGACGATCTCGTACGACCCGAGCTTCGTGCCGGAGGCAAGGCCCAAGCCGTTCTCGAGGGTTGGTGTGCGCGCCCATTGTCGACTGTCGAGCACAGATGTCAAACAGAAGGAGCCGAGCCGCCGCACCCCAACAAAGAGGAACCCATGCGTCTCCTGTGACGTACCTCGTTATATCGAGACCTGATATAGTCCACGTTCATGAACGTCGACGATCTCCTCCCCCTGCCGCCCCCCGTCTTCCACATCCTCATCGCCCTGGCCGAGGGCGATCGACACGGCTACGCGATCATGCGGGAGGTGGCCGAGCGCACGGCCGGCGGCGTGCGTCTCGGTCCCGGCACGCTCTACGGCTCGATCAAGCGCATGCTCGAGCAGGGGCTGGTCGAAGAGGTGCGGCCCCGAGGCGGGGGAGACGACGAGCGTCGTCGCTACTACCGCCTGACCCGGTTCGGCCGGCGGGTGGCCGAAGCCGAGGCCGGGCGCCTCCACGAAGTGTTGCGGGCGGCGAGGGCCAATGGGCTCCTCACGGAACGCGGCTGAGCGGCTCTATCGCCGGCTGCTGCGCCTCTATCCGGGGGAGTTCCGCGCCGAGTTCGGGGGAGAGATGGCGCTGCTCTTCCACGACCGGAGCCGCGAGGAGTCGCTGCCGTCTCTGCTCCTCGCGGTCGTCGCCGATACCCTGAGGACGGCGCCGAAGGAGCATTGGGCCATGTGGTCCCAGGACATCCGATACGCGCTGCGCATGATGGTCCGCAACCCCGCGTTCACGCTGGTGGCGGCGGTCTCCCTCGCCCTCGGCATCGGGGCCACGTCGTCCATCTTCAGCATCGCCGACGCCCTGCTGCTCCGCCCCTTGCCCGTGGTCGATCCCAAAGGCGTCGTGTCCCTCCGCCGCGAGGCCAAGGACGCGCCGTTCGGCGCGAACTACTTCAGCACGTCGTATCCCGATTACCGGGACTACCGCGACCGAAGCCGATCCTTCGACGGGCTCGTGGCCTTCGACTACGTCTCGCTCTCATTCGCCCCCGACGCGAAGACGGCGCCCCAGTTCCGGCTCGGCGTCATCGCGAGCGCCAACCTCTTCTCCGTGCTCGGCGTGGAGCCGACGCGGGGCCGCGGCTTCCGTCCCGAGGAGGACGAGGTCCCCGGCCGCGACGCGGTCGTGGTGCTGAGCCACGACCTCTGGACGAGCGCCTTCGGGGCTGATCCAGGGGCCGTGGGCCGGACCGTGCGCCTGAACGGGGCCGACTTCACGGTCGTGGGCGTGGCTCCCGCCAGCTTCACCGGGGTCGACCAATACGTGCGGCCCGCGCTGTTCGTGCCGCTCCACGCCGGCCCCCTTCTCCAAGGAAAGGACGGCTCGACCCGCCTGGAGGACCGCGGCGCGCGCGGGCTCGCGGTGAAGGGACGCCTCCGCCGGGGCGTCTCGCTGGATCAGGCCCAGGCCGAGCTCTCGACACTGGCCGTCGCCTTCCAGAAGTCCTATCCCGACACCAATCGCAACGAGGGCGTGCGGCTCCGCTCCGAGCTGCAATCGCGCGTCGAGATCTCGCCTCCCGACGCCGGTCTCATCGTCATGCTCTTCGTGCTCGCGGGCCTCGTCCTGCTCATCGCCTGCGCCAACGTCGCGAACCTCCTCTTGAGCCGGGCCGGGGCCCGGGCCCGCGAAGTGGCCGTACGCCAGGCCCTGGGCGCCGGTCGCACCCGGCTCGTCCGTCAGCTCCTGACCGAGAGCCTCGTGCTCGCGCTCCTGGGCGGCGCGCTCGGCGTTCTCCTCGCCTACGGAGGTGTGCGCTTCTTCTCCCAGATCAGGGTGCCGACGGACATGCCCGTCACCCTCGCCGTGCAGCTCGACGGGCGCGTTCTCCTGGTCAGCCTGATCGTGTCGCTCGTGAGCGTCATCGCTTTCGGCCTGGCTCCCGCCCTCCAGACGACCCGGGTCAACCTGGTCTCGTCGCTGAAGGCCAGCGCCGAGGGCGACGCGCGGGGCCGACGGCGGCTGCTCGGACGAAGAGCGCTCGTGGTGGCCCAGGTCGCGCTCAGCCTCGTCATCCTGGCCGTCGCCGCGAGCCTCGTGCAGGGTTTCTCGCGCACGCTCGGCGCGGATCCCGGCTTCCGGCGGGACCACTTGCTCACGGCCACCTTCGACACGAGCCTCCTCCGCTATTCGCCGGAGAAGTCCGAGGACTTCTACCGGGACCTGGCGGAGCGGGCCCGGCAGCTCCCCGGGATCAAGGGAGCCTCACTGAGCTTCGGCGTGCCCATGGGCAATCAGCTGCAGGGCGTCGAAATCGTACCCGAGGGATTCGTCCTGCCTCCCGGAGAGGAGAAGGTGTCGGTCTTCGGCAACACGATCGACGAGCGGTTCTTCGACGTGCAGGGCGTGCCCCTGGTCAAGGGCCGACCTTTCGCGGCCACCGACACGAAAGACACCCCGCAAGTTGTGATCGTGAACGAGCATCTCGCGGAGAAATACTGGCCGGGCCAGGATCCCCTGGGCAAGCGCGTTCGGCTCGTGGGCGACAAGCCCGCCTGGGCCGAGATCGTCGGTGTCGCCCGCACCCACAAGTACATCTGGGCCGGCGAGGCCCCGACCGATTTCCTGTACCTGCCTTTCGCGCAGCGACCCCGCACGCAGATGCGGCT
>JBKPBQ010000450.1:0-7581 GCA_046726955.1 Acidobacteriota bacterium | reverse complement strand
CATCCTCGACTTCGTCGTGGCCGCGGAGCGTCGCCGTCAAGGCCTCGGGCGGTGGCTGCTGGGCTTCGTCCTCGAGCGCGCGGCCCGGCGCGGCGCCGAGCGGGCCTTCCTGGAGGTCCGCCGCAGCAACGAGGCGGCCCTGGGCCTCTACCGCGCGCTCGGTTTTCGGATGCTGGCGGAACGCCGTGACTACTACCGCGACCCGGGCGAGGACGCGCTGGTCCTCGAGAAGACGGGACTCTAGAGTGCCTTTGCGGCGCCCGGGAAAGATCCTTGAAATGCCATGCGGGTGCATGCTAGTTTCGGCTTGGGAGCGGGGAAAAGCCCCTCGTTCCCGCCCATGCATCCCCTCGCCCAACCCGGTCCCAAGAGCGACAGGAGGCGTCGATGTCCCATGACCTCAGGGACGATCTCCTCAGCCAGAACGAGGAGTACCGCCGGCTGGAACAGCAGCATCACGACTACGATGTCCGACTCACCCTCCTCCACGAGAAGGTGCTGCTCAACGACCAGGAGCAGTTCGAAGAGGTGACGCTGAAGAAGAAAAAGCTTCAGCTCAAGGACCGGATGCAGGCGATAGCGCGGCAGACACGAGGTAGCGCCGCCCATCCCTGACGCGATCGCGCGAGCGATTCCGCGCGCCGCCGACCACGGGCCGAGCGTGACTCGAAGCCGGGACCGCCCCGGCCACGGACGTGGTTTCGGAAAAAGAAGCGAGGCGTAGACTGATGGAAGTGCGCAAGGAGGGGGGAGTGCGACGGTTCCGCCGCGGGGCCTCGATCCTTCCCAGCCTCTTCACGACGGGAAACCTCTTCCTGGGGTTCTGGTCGATCATCCGCACGCTGGAAGGCCGTTTCGAGGTGGCGGCTGCCCTCATCGGAGGCGCCGCCCTCCTCGACATGCTGGACGGGCGCATCGCCCGCCTCACCGGCACGTCCAGCGAGTTCGGAGCGCAGCTCGACAGCCTGGCCGACGCGATCTCGTTCGGCATCGCGCCGGCGCTCCTCGCCTACCGTTGGGCGCTCGACGGCCTGCCGCGCGTGGGCTGGCTCGCCGCGTTCTGGTTCGTCATGTGCGGTGTCCTCCGCCTCGCGCGCTTCAACGTCCAGCACAACGTGGCGGACCTGCGCTACTTCGTCGGGCTGCCCATACCCGCGGCCGCCGGGCAGGTCGCGACACTCGTCTACTTCGTCCCCGATCCCGTGACCGACCGCGTGGCCTCGCTCGCCGTGATGTGGGGACTCATCGTGGTGGCGATCTTGATGGTGAGCACGCTGCGCTACCGTTCGTTCAAGGGCGTCGACCTGCGGGCCCGCCGCAGCTACATCGTGGTCCTCGCCATCGCGGGGCTCCTCACCATGATCGCGGCGCACTCCGAGGTGACGCTGCTCGTCCTCGCCAGCCTGTACACGCTCTCCGGCCCCACGTTCTACCTGGCGAGCCTGCTCCGCCGGCGCGGCGAGCCTCCCGCGGCAGTCGCCACCGGCGCCGCTCACTGAAGCGGGTGCGGCCGGGGCACCCCGTCGTGGGCGTCGGGGGTGTCGTCGTCCACGAGGGCCGCGTACTGCTGATCAAGCGGGGCAAGGAGCCCCTGAAGGGCCGCTGGGTGGTCCCCGGGGGGACCGTGGAGCTCGGGGAGCCGCTCGAGAAAGCGCTCGTCCGCGAGATGAAGGAGGAGACGGACCTCAGGGTGGCGCCGCTCGAGGTGCTGATCGTGTTCGACCGCATCCAGCGCGACGGGGCTGAGGTCTCGTACCACTACGTGATCGTGGACTACCTCTGCCGCTACGAGAGCGGGGAGGCGCGGGCCGGATCGGACGCCGAGGCGGTCGCCTGGGCCCGCCGCGACGAGCTCTCGAGCTACGACCTGCCCGCCAAGGCCCTCGAGGTGGTCGAGCAGGCCTTCGACCGTGCAGAAGAGCTTGCCAGAAAGCCCGCTGGCGGCTAAGCTAGCTTCACGTGCCGTCTCACAGGGAGCAGGCTAACCGCCTGTCAGGAGGAGCAGAAATGGCTCGCACGGCTCTCGCGGTCTTGGTGGTCCTGCTCGTCTCGGCGGCGGCCGAGGCGGCCGGCGGGAACTACCGCAAGTACAACGACCCCACCTGGGGCAACCGCTGGAAGATGATCTTCAAGATCAAGCCCGTCAACTTCCATCCCTACATCGCGCGCTGATCGTCCGTCGCTCGGACGGTCGTCACCGGTAGCCACAGCACCGCCCGGGTGCGGCCGCCGGCCGGGCTGTCGAGGCGCACACCGCCTCCGTGGTCCTGGGCCGTCTTCTTGACGAGAGCGAGGCCGAGCCCTGTCCCGCCCGTCTTCGTCGAGAAGAAGGGCTCGAAGATGCGCTCGCGGACCTCGGCGGGAAGGCCGGGGCCCGAGTCCTCGACCTCGACCTCCAGGCGGCCGTCCACCGCGCGCGTCCGGACGTCGATCGTGCCCTTCTCTCCCACCGCCTGCAGGGCGTTCTCCACGAGGTTCAGCACCGCGCGCTCGAGGAGCCGGCGGTCCGCGCGGACCGCAGGCAGGCCGGGCGAGAGGTCGAGGTCGAGGCGGACGCCGGGGGGCAGGACGGCGCGATAGGGGGCAATCGCCTCCGAGACGATCTTGCCGAGGTCCTGGGGCTCGCGCGCGGGCGCCGTCGGACGCGCGAAGGTCGAGAACTCGGTGGCGATCCGCCGCAGCGAGCGGACCTGCTTCAGGATCGTGTCCGTGCAGGCCTGGAGCGTCGCCTTGAAGTCGACGCCGGGGTCGCCGAAGACGCGCCGCAGGTGCTCCGCGGAGAGCTGGATTGGGGTGAGCGGGTTCTTCACCTCGTGCGCGACCTGGCGGGCCATCTCCGCAAAGGCGGCGAGGCGGTTGCTGCGCTCGAGGTCCGCGCGCTGCTGCTGGAGGTCGCCCGCCATCTGGTTGAAGGAGTCCACGAGGTCGCGCAGCTCGTCCCGCGACGTCGTGCTCACGCGGGCCTCGAGGTCGCCTTCCGCGACCCGGCGGGTGGCGCGGGTGAGGTCGCGGATGGGATCGGAGATCCGGCGGGCGATCGCCTGCCCGATGAGCGCCGTGACCACGAGGAAGGCCACGGTTCCTAGCCGGATCGTGCGGTCCAGCTCCTCGAGCGCCGCCTCCTCTTCGCGCTGACGCAGCGCCTGGGGGATGGACAGGAGGCCCGGCTCGGGCCCTCCCAGCTTGACCGGCACGCAGACGACGAGGGTCGAGAAGCTGCCGATGCGCTCGGGGCGGAGGACCAGGGGCTGGCCCTCGAGCACGAGGGACCTGTAGACTGAGCCCGCGGCGCGGGGAAGCATCAGGCCGGAGGCGTAGAGCTCGCGCTTGCTCGAGGCGAGCATCCGCCCGCGGTCGAAGACGTCGAGGTCGTTGCGGATGAGGCTGGAGGCCCACACGAGGGCGGCATCCGTGACGGGCTCCTGGCCGGGCGAGTCGCCGCGGCGGAAGAAGGCGAAGTCCTCGACGGCCTTCTTGGCGACCGCCGCGCGCTCGCGGGCCTGGTCGGCCGACTCCCGGTGGAGCCTGTCCGCCACGAACCGCCGCACCACGACTTCGAGCACGGCCACCGGCACGACCGCCACCAGGATGAAGGCGACGAAGAGGCGCAGGGAGAAGCGGCGGCGGACGGCGTCGTAGAGCGAGAAGAACGATAGCTCGGTCCGGGCGGCGAGCGTGCGCGCGAACAGGAGGGTGACGAGCGCGGCGAGCGCGAGGAGCGTCAGGCCCGCGAAAGCCTCCACGTGGTCGGCGAGGAAGCGGGACGGCGTGCGCCGCGGATAGCCGATGGCGTAGAGAGCAGGACCGTCGGGGAAGAGGAAGGCGTTGTAGGGGTCGTCGTCGAGGACGAGCTCCGTCCAGAACCCCGCGGGGTCGCGGCGGGCCCGGGCGAGGACGTCGGGAGCGAGGGCGAGCGCGCTCTCCGCCGAGGAGAAGGTGATGCGGCCGGTCGCGTCGTACACGACGAGGGCGGCGGCGCGGGCCCGGTCCTCGCTGGTCGCCGGCCGGAAGAGTGTCGAGTACGGATCGCGGCTCGGGACGAAGGGGAGGCTTCCGTAGTCCTCGGCGAGGTAGACGTGGACGGCTCCGTGGACCTCGCCGTGGTAGACGACCCGGCGGCGGGCGTGGAGGACGTCGCGCTCCGCGCTGGCGAGCGTCACCCGCTCGCGCGAGGTCTGCCAGTGGTCCGTGGCGGGGAGCGGCCGGGGGGGGCCGGCCACGGCGAGCGAAGGGAGGTTCAGGGCGAACCGGCTGATCACCGCCCCTCGAGGGTCCTGCAGCTCGACGGCCGACGAGAAGCCTCCGGCCGCGAGCTCGGTGGACGACCACACGGCGAAGGCGAGCTCCTCGACGCCGGTGGGGGTCGGTCCCGGGTCCACCTCTTCCAGCAGCAGCGAGCCGTCGATACGGTTGCAGGTGGCGGCGAGGGCGTCGGCCCTGCGGTGGGGCTGGCCCACGAGGAGCGCGGCGTCCCGGTGCTGGATCTCGTCGCGGGCGGCGGTCTCCGCGTCGTGGGCGAGTGTTGGAAAGAGAACGAGGGCGAGCGCGCCCACGCCGAGGACGACGAGGCCGGCCCGCGCGTCGGCGGACGCAGCCCGGAGCGTGCGCTGCCAGCGTGCGTGCGTCCATCCCGCCAGCGCCCCGAGGGCGAGGAGGGCGAGCGCGGGTGGAGGAGGCGGCGGACCGGCGTCGGGCGGCCAGCCGAGGAAGGCGGCGGCCACGACGGCGGCGAGGACGCCGACGAGGAGCACGCGGGAAAGGAGCCGTGCCGGGAGGGGCCCCGTGAGCGCGAATAGCGCCGTCGCGAGCGCGAGGCCCGTAGCGAGGATGGCGAGGAGCGCCACGTGGATCGTCGCGTGCACGGCCGTGCGCGGGACGAGGGCGATCGAGTCGAGGTCCACCGCGGCGTGGCCGGAGACGTCGGCGATCCAGGCGAACGTTCCGGCGAGGAGGACGATCGTGAGAACCAGTGCCGGGAGCGTCCGCTGCGGGTGGGCGTCGGTCGGCGCGTTGGCGAGCGCCCACTCGAGGACGATCAGGGACAGCGCGAGGGCGAGGAAGGCCGTGGCCAGGAGGTCCAGGGGGCTCGCCTGGAGAGGACCGAAGAGCGGAGAGCTGAACGCGTCCGGGGAGACGAACCGCGAGTGCGGCGAGACGGGCCACCCGAGGACGAGGGGGACGAGCCGCAGGAGGACCGCACTCGCCGCCCAGCGGACGCGGCTCCTTCCGATCGCCCAGGCGAGGACGGCGAGCATCATCAGGCCGGAGGCCACCCGTCGGTAGCGGTCGTCGAGAGGGGAGGGGGCGCTCCTGGCCGGCGCGGAAGCGCGAACGCCGGCGAGGAGGCTGCCCTCGGGAGACCGGAGCTCGCCCTCCCGGGCGAGGACGCCGGGAGCCAGCAGGGAGAAGGGGGCGGGGGCCTCCTGCCGCACGTCGCGGTAGTGGACCTCGACGCCCTCCGCGGCGTCGGCCAGGCGATCGAAGTCGTGGAGGTAGTCGTTCCGGATGTTCCGCTGGACGCGCACGGGGATCTCGGCCGTGGCGAAGCCCACGACGGCGCCGTCGGGGCCGCGGACCGGGGATGCGGCGACGAGGGTGGTGGTGACGCTTCCCGCGAGGACGAAGACGGCCGGCCGCGTGGTCACGCTGACGGGCAGGCCGCGCATCTCCGAGGTACGGCCGGTCCAGGCGAGGACGGCCCCCGCGGGCAGACGGACCGCGAGGGCAGGCGCCCCTTCCTCGCCGGGAGAGAGGGTCTCGAGCGCGCGGAAGACGCGGGTGAGGGCGGCCCGGTCGCCGCGCAGGGCCGAGGGCGCTCCGAGGAGGACCGCGGCCCTGTCGGCGAGCTGCTTGAGCTCGCGGCTGAGCAGGCGCTGGCGCCCGTCCACCTGGGCGAGCCGCGCGGCGAGGGCGGAGCCTCCGTCGGGCTCCCCGGGCCCGTCTTCGCGACGCGTCTGCACCCATCCAGCGAGGAGCGCGATGAGGGCCGCCGCCACGAGCCCCGCCGGCACGCGATGCGTCACTCCTCGGATGGTAGACCCCGGTCGGCGAAAGCGTCAACGGGCGGAGCCGCCAGCGTCCGCTTCTTTACAAACCGAGCCGGTAGAGCATCCAGTAGACGACCACTCCGGTCACGGAGACGTAAGCCCAGATCGGCAGGGTGACGCGGGCGATCCGGCGGTGGTCCTCGAAGCGGCCCTTCCAGGCCCGGTAGAGCGCGGTGAGGACGAGGGGCACGACGACGACGGCGAGGACGGTGTGGCTGGCCAGGATCGCCAGGTAGACGGTGCGGATCGTCCCCTCGCCCCGGAAGCGCACCGAGCCGACCTGGAAGTGGTAGACGAGATAGGACACGAGAAAGAGCGTGGAGCTCGTCACGGCCGCGAGCATGAACGCGCGGTGGGCGGCGATGCGACGGCGTCGGATGCAGGCGTAGCCGAGGAGGAGGAGGACCGCAGAGAGGGCGTTGAGCGAGGCGTTGAGCGCCGGAAGGTCGTGGAGGCTCATGGACGGCGGGGCCGGCCGCCGCCGATCAGCGGGGAGGCGTGCGGCCGGTGACGCGGAGCAGGAAGTGCTTGAAGGGCTCGGGGAAGACGATGAACGCCAGCGAAGCGAGCACGACGTAGGGGGCGAAGAACATCAGGAGGATGGCCAGGTTGAGCTGCTGGGCGGCGGACTGCGCCTCGGGGGACTGCGTGACCACCGACTGGCACATGGAACATTGGGCGGCGGCGCGACTCGCCGCGAGAGCGAGCGAGCCGGCGAGCGCCAGAAGACGGAGACAGCGCGTCTTCATCGGACCGTGTGCTCGAGGACGTGCTTGCTCTCGGGAGCGATGTAGAAGAAGAGGATCAGCGTCGTCACCACGATGCCCGCGAACACCATGAACGCGAGGTTCCTCTTCTCGTAGCGCAGGTGCATGAAGTTGCCGCCGATCATCACCGCCTTGACCGACATGAAGGCGAGGAGGAAGACGACGAGGAACCACCGCGGCATGTGGAACATCTCCGCCCCGAGCATGGCCACCGTGATCATGAGGAGGATGATCCAGGTGATCCAGTACATCCGGTAGGGGTTCTTGGCGTGCGTGGCGTCGGTCATTGCCTTGGCTCCCGTCAGAGCAGGTAGAAGAGGGTGAAGATGAACACCCAGACGAGGTCGACGAAGTGCCAGTAGAGCCCCGCCATCTCGACGTTCTGCTGGGGGGTCTTGCCCATGGCCGTGCGGATGGCGGTGATCGTGAGGATCACGAGGCCGGAGAAGACGTGCGACCCGTGGAAGCCCGTGAGGACGAAGAAGGCCGCCCCGAAGATCGGCGTGCCCCAGGGGTTCACGGTGAGCCGCGCCCCCTCGTGGATGAGGTGCGTCCACTCGTAGGCCTGGCAGCCCAGGAACGCCGCGCCGCCGAGGATCGTGAAGATCAAGAAGCGCAGCGTGGCCTTGCGGTCGCCGAGCTTCGAGGCGCCGACCGCGGAGCCCATCGTCGCGCTCGACGTGATCAGGATGAACGTCATGAGCGCGATGAAGGGGATGGAGAAGACCTCCGTCTGCTTGGGCCAGGGCGAGACGCTCGCCATCCTG
>JBKPBQ010000449.1:0-5892 GCA_046726955.1 Acidobacteriota bacterium | reverse complement strand
AGCTCGCGCTCAGGAGCAGCCGGCGCTGGCGCGAGCCCTACTACTGGGCGGCCTTCGTGCTCGAAGGAGAGAGCCGATGAGGGCTTGACACATATATGCGCCACGCATAGATTGGGGACGTGCCCCCCTCCCGCCTGCCTTCCCTCCGCCCCGTCGAGCTCGAGATCCTCGTTTCCCTCGCCGACGAGGAGCGCCACGGGTACGCGATCATGCAAGAGACCGCCGAGCGCACGGGGGGCGCCCTCCGCCTCGATCCGGGCACGCTCTACCGAGCGCTCGAGCGGATGCGCAAGGGCGGGCTCGTCGCCGAGTCCACCCGCCGGCGCGATTCCGAAGCCGACGACGAGCGGCGCCGCTACTACCGCATCACGGCGCTCGGCCGCCGGGCGGCGCGGGCCGAGATGGAGCGCCTCGAGGAGCTCGTGCGCGCGGGCCGCCGCAGCCGGCTTCTCGGCGAGTCGTAGGCGAGCGGATGGCCGAGAAGGACATGGACCGGCGCCGGTCGATCTCCGACCGCCTCTACGCCGCGCTCCTCCGCGCCTATCCCGGGGCCTTCCGCCGCGAAGCCGGCCTCGACATGGCGGAGATGTTCCGCGACCAGCAGCGCGAGGCCCGGAAGCGGCGCGGGGCGCCGGGGCTTGCGGCGCTCTGGGCCCGGAGCCTCCTCGACGTGGCCCGCAACGCGATCGCCGAGCGCCTCGAGCCATCCGGCCCGACTGCAGAGATGCGCGCCCGCCGCGGTCCACGGCGGAAAGGAGACGGAGCCATGGAGTCGTTCTTCCGCGACCTGCGGCACGCCGGGCGCGCTCTCCGCCAGCGTCCCGGCTTCACCGCGCTCACGGTGGCCACGCTCGCCCTGGGTCTGGGTGCGAACACGGCCATCTTCTCCGTCGTGAAGGCAGTCCTTCTCTCCCCGCTCCCTTACCCCGACTCCGAGCGCCTCGTCTTCGTGCGCGGGCGCGCGGCCGACGCCCCCGACAACGCGCTCGCCAGCCTCGGCCTCTCCTGGCCCGACTTCGTCGAGCTGCGCGACGAGAGCCGCTCGTTCGCGGGCCTCGCAGTGGTGCGCGGCCAGAGCGTCAACCTCACCGGCACCGACACGCCGGAGCGCGTGACGGGAATCTTCGCCACCGCCAGCCTCTTCTCGACGGTCTTGCAGACGACCGCCCATCGGGGACGCCTGTTCGCACCCGAGGAGACGGAGATCGGATCCGCGCAGCCGGTGGCGGTGGTCAGCCACGGCCTCTGGCAGCGGCGGTTCGGCGGCGATCCGGGGCTCGTCGGCCGCACGCTCACGCTGAACGGTGGGCCGTTCACAGTCGTGGGAGTGCTTCCGCCCGACTTCGAGCTGAACCTCGTGGGCGGCACCTGGACGAGCGAGGTCTTCCTGCCCATGCCGTACTACCCGAACCGCGACGGGCTGACGCGCGACGACCGCAGCCTCTTCGCGGTCGGGCGCCTCCTTCCCGGGGTGAGCAGCGCGCAGGCGGAGGCCGACCTCCTCCCGATCGCGAGCCGCCCGAGGAGGAGTTCCCGAAGACGAACGCAGGCCTCGGGGTGCGTGTCGTGCCGCTGCGGGACATGGTCGTGGACGAGGTCCGTCCGAGCCTCGTGGCCCTCCAGGGCGCCGTGGCCCTCGTGCTGCTCATCGCCTGCGCGAACGTGGCGAACCTGCTCCTTGCCCGCGCCACCGACCGCCGCAAGGAGATCGCGCTCCTGAGCGCGCTCGGGGCGGGCCGCGGCCGGATCGTGCGCGAGCTGCTGGCCGAGGGCGTGCTGCTCGCCGGGCTCGGCGGGCTCGTGGGAGTGGGCCTCGGGCTCTGGGGCGTGAGGGGGCTCGTGGCCCTCGCTCCGGGCGGCCTGCCGAGGCTCGATGGGAACGTCTCGCTCGATCCGGCCGTGCTCGCATTCAGCCTCGTCCTTTCTCTCGCTACCGGGATCACGATCGGCCTCGTGCCCGCCCTCCAGGCCTTGCGCGCGGACTTGAGCGCGGTGCTGAAGGAGGGCGGACGGTCGGCGGGAGCGGGGCGGCGCCGGCTGCGCGAGGCGCTCGTCGTCTCCGAGGTCGCGCTGTCCCTCGTCCTCCTCGTGGGGGCGGGGCTCCTCGTGCAGAGCCTGCGCCGCCTCAACTCGGTGGAGCCGGGCTTCCGTCCCGAGCGCCTGCTCACGCTGTCCTTCCGCCTGCCTCCTTCGAAGTACCCGGAGGGCGAGCCGGTGGCCGCGTTCTTCCGCGCCGCGATCGCGAAGATCCGGGCGGTGCCGGGCGTGGAATCGGCCGCGCTCGTGCGCGCCGTGCCTCTCACCGGCAACTACGCGGAGGGCGGGTATCTCGTGGAGGGCCGTCCCGAGCCGCCTCCCGGCAAGGTGCCGCAGACGCAGGTCAACATCGTCACGCCCGATTACTTCCGGACGATGGGGATTCCCCTCCACGAAGGCCGCGACTTCACCGACCACGACGACGCAAGCGCGCCGAAGGTCGTGATCGTCAACCAGACGCTCGCTCACGTCGCGTGGCCGGGGGAGAGCGCGCTCGGCCACCGGCTGCGGCCGCAGGAGACCGACGACTGGCTGACCGTGATCGGCGTGGTGGGCGACGTCAAGCACCGCCGGCTCTCCGAGCCGCCGCAGGCCCAGGTCTACACCGCCCACTACCAGGACCCGAAGATCTTCGCGTGCGTCGTCGCCCGCACCGCGGGTCCGCCGCTCGCCGTAGCCGACGGCGTGCGCGCCGCCATCTGGTCTGTGGACAAGGACCAGCCGGTGTGGAGCGTCGCGCCGATGGCGCAGGTCCTCGACCGCGCGCTCGCCCCCACGCGCTTCCTGCTCTGGCTCTTCGGCGCGTTCGCCGGAGTCGCCCTCCTCCTGGCCGCGATCGGCATCTACGGTGTCCTCTCCTACGCGGTCGCGCAGCGCACGCAGGAGATCGGCATCCGCGTCGCGCTCGGGGCGCGGGCGGGCCAGGTCCTCGCGCTCGTGGTGGGCCAGGGCATGGCGCTGACGCTCGGGGCCATCGTCCTCGGCCTGGGAGCGGCGGCCGCGCTCGGCGGGCTCATGCGGAGCCTCCTCTTCGGCGTCACGCCCGCCGATGTGCCGACCTTCGCGCTCGCCGCCCTCGTCCTCGCCCTCGTCGCGCTCGTCGCCTGCTGGCTGCCCGCGCGGCGGGCCACGCGGGTGGACCCGGTGGCCGCGCTCACGCACGAGTAGACTCGGTGCCCGCCTTGCGCTAGCGTTACCGCACCCGTCGGCGCTCAAGCGGTCTGTCCTCCCTCCCTCCCCGCAGCAAGGGCCGCGCCGGGAGTGTGCCGGGAGGCCCAGATGCAGAGCGCGCGCTTCGAGGACCTGGAGACCCGGGGGTTCGTCCTCGTCCCCTCGTTCCTTTCGGAGGCGGAGATCCGGGTCTGCCGCGAGGACTACCAGAGCCAGCCCGTCAACAACGGCAACCGCAACTACAAGCTCTCCCCGGCGGGCGGCAAGGTCCACGAGGCGATCGAGCAGCGGGTGAAGGACGTGCTCGCCCTCGTCGCGACGCGCACGCGGCTGCGGCCGGACCTCCCGCTCGGCGGCTGCTATTTCGCGACCGGGCGGGGCATCCAGTTCGGCTGGCACCAGGACCACGAGAGCTTCTTCGCGATCCAGAACCACTACGACTACCTGAACTTCTACATCCCGATCCTCAAGCCGCGGAAGGACCGGTCGAACCTGTGCGTGATCCCATTCGACGTGCTCGAGCGCGAGAGCCCAGAGACCTACGCGAAGCTCGTCCGCGGCGGCGCCACGAGCTTCGTCAAGCTCAAGGACGGCAAGACGCTCGTGATCCAGGACGACGCGGGCGCGGCGCACGTGCTCGCGGAGGACCTCGACCGGCTGGCCGTGACCCCGGAGCTCGATCCCGGCGACCTGCTGCTCCTCCGCGGCGACATGATCCACCGCACGCAGGACACGGAGACCGAGCGGGTGTCGCTGTCCTTCCGGGCGGCGAACGCCACGACGCTCGTGCGCCGCGGCCGCCTGGCCGACGGCGGTCCCAACAAGGCGTGGATCATGATGAACGACGCCGACACCTACGAGCGCATGTTCCGCGCCTTCGACGCCGCGGGCCGCGACGCCGTGGGCTACGCCGAGCTCAAGGACGCGATGAGCGCCATCCGCCAGTCCGACATGGGCCGCAAGCGCTTCTTCCGATACCTGCTGAAGCAGAAGCGGCGCGAGAAAGTGCTGCTCCGCTTCTTCGGGAGGAGCGTCTCCACGGCGGCCACGGTGATCGCCGCCTCCTGGCGAGCGCGCCGGGGCGCGGCCCTGCTAGGCGGTCTGCCGCCGCGGAAGGAAAGCGGCGGCGAGCGCGGCAAGAGCGGCGGCGGCGAGGCCCACGACGACCGGTGAGGCCGCACCGAAGCCGCGTCCCTCCGTTCCCAGGTGAGTGGCGAGCATGACGAGAACGCCGCAGGCGATGGCGGCCAGGGCCTCGCGGGTGCCCATCCGCGACGAGTAGAGCCCCGCGACGATCGGAACGAACAGGCTCACCGTGAGCACGGAGTAGAAGATCGAGAGCACTCCGATCACGCTGGGCGCGGCCACGGCCACACCCACTCCGAGCACGCCGCCCGCGACGGCGGCGAGGCGCGCCACCTTCAAGACCTGGGCATCGGTCGCCGTCGGGTTCAGGAAGCGACGATAGAGGTCCTGGGAGAGCGACGTGGCGAGCATGAAGAGGATGGCGTCGGCCGTCGAGACCTCCGCCGAGACGACCGCGGCGAGGCCGAGACTGCCCAGGAGCGGCGGGAGGTCGCGCATGAGCAGGACGGGAAGGGCCAGCTCGTGGTTGTCGAGGCCGGGGTGGAGCGAGCGGGCGGTCATTCCGAGCAGCGGAGGGATGAAGGCGAAGACGAGGAGCACGGCCGCGTCACCGAGCACGGCCACGCGCACCGTGCGGTCGTCGCGCGCGCCGTAGACCTTCTGGAGAAGGCCCGGAGAGATGACGAATGCGGGAGCGAGGAGGACGACGTAGAGCCAGCCCGAGGCCCCGCCCTGCCAGAAGTTCCAGTACCCGTCGGGGGCGGGCTGGGCGGCCACAGTCGCCCAGCCTCCGACGCGCTCCAGGGCCGTCGGGAGCGCGGCCCCGAACCCGACGAGCATCACCACGACCTGCACCGCGTTCACCCAGGCCGAGGTGAGGAGGCCGCCCGCGGCGAAATAGGTCGTGGCCACGAGACCGCCGATCACGCAGCCCGCCCACTTGGGGAGCCCCGCGACCACGTTCAGCACCCAGGCGAGCGCGATGAGCTGCCCGGCGAGGATCGCGATGGTGCCGAACCACAGGAGCACCGAGATGAGGCCGCGCACCTCGCGGCTGTAGCGGTGCTCGAGGTAGTCGCCCGCGGTGCGGAGGTCGTTCTCTGCGGCCACCCGCCGGATGCGCGGTCCCACGAGCAGGCCGAGGGCGATGCAGCCGATCCCCGCGGAGCCCACCCACCACCAGGCGGAGATCCCGTCCCGGTAGCCGAGCCCGGCCGCGCCCACGGTGGAGCCCGCGCCGATGTTCGCGGCGACGAGCGTGGAGAAGAGCAGCCACGGACCGAGCCGGCGGCCGGCCACGAAGAAGTCGCCGGTCGACCGGACCTGCCGGCCGATCCAGAGCCCGAGCCAGACCTGGAGGACGGAGTAGGCGAGGAGGAGGACGAGGTGAAGGTTCACCGGGCCACGAGGTCCCGAACCGCGGGAATCCCGGGCAGGCCCGTGGCCTCGCGCGCCGCGCGCACGATCGCGTCCGCCATCGCCTCGGCGGCGAGGGCTCCCACCCGCGCCACCAGCTCCGCGTTGGCCTCTCCGGCGCGCGTGCCGGTGGCGAGGGCGAAGACCGTGTCGCCGTCGAACGGTGAATGGACGGGCGAAATC
>JBKPBQ010000448.1:0-5083 GCA_046726955.1 Acidobacteriota bacterium | reverse complement strand
CGTGAGGGCCGACCGACCCGTACCGCGGCGCGAAGCTGACCATGACGTCGTCCACTCGCCATCGAGGGACGAACGAGAACAGCTCGATCAGCTCGGCAAGCGCCGGCACGTACCGGTTCGCCTCCTGCACGAGCAGCGTCCAGTGCGAAACGCCCAGATGTCGCAGCCGCCGAAGATCCTGCGGCCCCGGCACGACCTGCCAGGGCCGCCGCCCGCCCCGCTCGAGCACGAGGCGCGACTCCACCTCGGGACGCGTCGCGAGCTCCAGAAAGGAAGCCCGCGTCAGGGGGTCGCACAAACCCGAGACAGCTCCGCGAACGAGAAGCGGACGCTTCTGCCAGTACCGGCGCAAGAACGCTCGCGGTGAGAGGCCTCCGAGCAGGGCCGTCCCAGGACGCGCTCTCCTCATCGCGCCGGCGGCCGATCCTCCGAAGGAGCAACCGCGTCGTCGAAGGCCCACCGACCCGCACGAGTCGGCTTCTCCAGCGCCCGGCGCAGCGCCGCCAGGTAGTCCCGGCGCGGCCACTCCTCGGCCCCGAAGCGCGCGATGTGCTCCGTGTAGACCTGGCTGTCGATGAGCGTGATCCCCCAGCGCCGCAACTGTTGGGCCAGCGCGACGAACGCGACCTTCGAGGCATCGGGGGCGAGGGCGAACATGGACTCGCCGAAGTAAGCGGCGCCGAGCGAGACGCCGTAGAGGCCGCCCACGAGCTCCCCGTCGCGCCAGGCCTCCGCCGAATGGGCGAGCCCCCGACGGTGGAGCTCGGTGTACGCCTCCTTCATAGCAGAAGTGATCCACGTGCTGCGCTGGCCCGGCCGCCGAACGGACGCGCAGCCCTGGATGACCCGCGCGAATGCCGCGTCGAGCGTCAAGACGTAAGGCTTCCGGCGGATCGTCTTCGCGAGGCTGCGGGGAACCCGCAGGCGATCGGCAAGAAGCACCATCCGCGGATCCGGAGAGTGCCAGAGGATGGGGCCGCGCTGGTACCAGGGGAAGATGCCCTGCGAGTACGCGAGGACGAGGCGCTCCGGCCGGAGGTCTCCTCCCACCGCGAGCAGGCCGTCCTCGGCGTGATCGGGAGGCGGGAAGACGAGCCGATCGTCGAGACGATAGACGGGCAAGGACCGATTCTAGACCGGCGCCCCCGCGCTCTCGCAGGCACGCGCGTCGCTCGCCGCATCGTCGGCGAGCAGCGACCACGCCCAGGCCCCCGCGTAGCCGTTGCGCCGGGCGGCCTCGACGATCGCGCGCGCTCCCAGACGGGACCCCCGCGTGGGGAACTCGCCGAGAACGCAAGGACGATCGAGGCCCAACCGGCCGAGCGGCCGGTCGAGTGGGAAGCGCGCATCGCCCCGGTCGTACCAGTGGACCTGGTAGAAATCGAGCCCGAGGCCCTCGACTAGAGGCAGCCAGCGGCCGCTCGCCAAGCCTACGGTCGCGCGATGACCCGTGCACGTGTGCACCCGCTCCACGACCTCGCCGATGAAGGCGCGCATCAACCGACGCGAGGCTGCCGTCGCCCGCCAGGTCCCGAGCCCGCGGGTCGCCCACTCGGGCTCGTTGACGACGTCCCAGGCTTCGACGACGCGAGAGCGCCCGTAGCGCTCGAGGAACGGCTCGAAGACGCCGTCGATCAGCCGGCGGCGGCGCAAGGGATCGCGCACGGCCGACGCCCGGCCGTGCATGCGGACACCGCGCAAGACGCGTGCCCGCCGGAACCACAAGAAGTCCACGAGCACGAACACCACGCGCAGCCCGGCCTCGTCGAGCAGCTCGACCGCCGCGTCCGCGTCGTCGAAGAAGTAGCGGTCGAGGGCCACAGGCGAGCCCGTGTCGTCCGAGACGAGGCCCGCCCGGCCGTCAGCGATCGTGAACCAACGAACGAGCGGGATCCCCCCATCCCGGAGCCGCGAGAACACGGCTCGCAGCTCCTTGCGCCGCTCGGGCCGGGCCGTGCCGCCGCGCGGCTGCCAGTGGTTGGCGCCGAAATCGAGGCCGTAGTGCAGCCAGGGAAGGTTGGCGCCCCGCTGGAAGGCGCCCGCCGGGAAGGTCACCGGCGCTTGAGCAGGCCGAGGATCTCCTCGATGCGCTTGTCGGCGACGTCGGCCGTGAGCTGGCAGGAGCCCGCGCCCGCGTGGCCGCCTCCTCCGAACATCGAGAGGAGGACGCCCACGTTCGCGCGGCTCGACCGATTGAGGATCGAGCGACCGATGCTGACGATCACCGCGTCGCGACGCGGGTTCCAGTGGATCCGCACCGACAGGTTGGATTCTGGGAAGAGCGTGTAGACGAGGAAGCGGTTGCCGACCGGTATGTTGGTGAGCGGCCGGAAGTCCGTGACCACCACCGTCCCCTCCATGCGGGAGTGGGCGAGCGTCACGTCGCGAAAGGCGCGGTCCTGCTCGCGCATGCGCTGGATGCGCTCCTTGACCTCGGGGAGCCGGAGCACCTCGTCCAGGCTCTTGCGCTGGAAGGCGGAAAGCAGGAGGTGGAAGTAGTCCTGGAACGCGCCGAGGCCGGTGCGCGGATCGAGCGTGTAGGCGAGGAGGATGTAGCCCTTGGGCGCGATGATGTCGTCGAGGCTGAGCTGGGCCGAGTCGAAGCGGTCGGTGTCGGCGAGCAGCGCCTCCAACCGCTTGAGCTCCGGGTGGTCTGGCAGATAGTGGTCGTAGACCACGCGGGCGGCGCTCGGCGCTTGCGCGTACCGGCCCACGAAGCCGCGCGGCGGCGTCGCGTTCTTGTCGGTCAGCAGGTGGTTGTCGAACCACATCCCGCACCTCGGGTGGTACGGGAGGTTCGCCACGATGTCGTCGGAGCGGATCTCGAAGCGCCGCTCGCTGATCTCCTGGGGGTGGACGAGCTCGATGCCGTCCACCTTCTCGCAGGCCGTGAGGATGAGCGCGCAGGAGAGGCCGTCGAGATCCCCGCGCGTGACGATTCGCATTCGGGTCAGTTGATCACAGGGCAAGCGCAGCGACAAGCCTGGCGCCGCTAGGCTGGTGCGGCGGCGGGCGATTGTGCAATTGCTGAACGCGCGCGGAGTACTTCATCAGGCGCTGCGGTCCGCCGCCGAGGGCAGGGGACCGGCCACCGGCTCCTCCGCCTCCGGCTCCGTGACGAGCGGACCGCGGCGTTTCGTGGAGACGAAGATCGCGAGGCCGATCGCGGTCCAGAAGAGCTCCTTGCCCCGCTTCATGAGGGCGAGCGCCGTCCCAACCGTGCTCGCGTCGGGCACGGCGAGGGCGCGCATGAAGAGGACGTAGCCGAGGTCCTGGACGCCCAGCCCCCCGGGCACCGGCACCACGAGGACGCGCACGAGGATGATCGTGGTCTCGAGCGCCATCGCCGCTCCGAGCGTGATCGGGCTCCCTAGCAGGCGCAGGAAGAGCCACGTCTCGAAGGCCTTCATGAGCCACATCGCGAGAAAGGCGGGCAGGGGGACGAGCAGGCGCGCCGGCCCCGAGGCGAGGTAGCGCGCGAGGTGGTCGTCGGCGAGGCCGAAGCGATGGGCATTGCGCTCGAGCCACGGACGGAGCCACGAGAGACTGAGCCGCTCCAGGGCTCGCCGGGAGCGCTGGGCCACCTTCCCATAGAAGAAGATGGTGCAGAGCACGGTGGCGATGGCCACGAGCACCCCGCCTGCAAAGAGGAGGAGCGCCGGCAGCCCGGGCCTCCCGATCGCCTTCTGCGACGCGCGCTGGAGCGCCGGGTAAGCCACGACGGACGACACGACGAGGAAGAGGCCCTGCGACAGGATGATGAAGATCTTGCGGGCGACGGTCCCCACCACCGCCTCCTCGAAGGGCAGCTGGGCCCGACGACGCAGGAGGTAGGGCTGGAGCGCCTCGGCGATCACCGCGCCCGAGGGCAAGCTCATGAAGACCGCGTCGGCGGCCAGCCGCACTGCGACGAGCAGCCGCAGCCGCACGAACCGGCTCAGCCCCTGGAAGGCCAGCTGCCAGCCGAACGCGTCGAGCGCGACCGCCGTGACGTGGGGTATGAGCAACAGCGGAAGCGCCGGGCCCAACGCGCGGATGAGCGAGAAGGCGCGCCCGAGGTCGGCCGACCGCAAGGTGAGGACGAAGAGAGCCACCGCGGCCACGACCGGGAGGAGTCGGGCGAGTTGGGCGAGACGGCGTTTCATCTCCGGGCCAGGCCTGGGATCCGCCCCCGGAGGAGTCTAGTCGCTGGTCGCGCCGGGTGCGAGCGGGCGAGCAGCCGAAAGGCCAGCAGTCAGCGACGCTTGCGGGCCGCCTTCTTGGCCTTGGGCCTGGCCTTCGGCTTCGCCGTCGCCTTCTTCCGGGGCGCCGAGGCGGGCTTCCTCGCGGGCATCGAGGCCATGAACTCGTCTCCCGCCTTCTGCATCTCCTCGGGCGAGACGTCCTTCTTGTGCGTGGCGATGCTCCAGATGTGCCCGAAGGGATCGCCCACCTGGCCGTACCGGTCGCCCCAGAAGGCGTCCATGAGGGGCATCACGACCTTGGCCCCCGCGGAGACGGCGCGGGCGAAGGCGGCGTCGACGTCGGGGACATAGAGGTGGAGCACCACGGGCGTGCTTCCTTGCGGCGACCGGACGGGCCCTCCCGGGAACTCGTCGGCGAGGTAGACGCGGGAGTCGACGATCTGGATCTCGGCGTGGGCGATGACGCCTCCGGGGCCGTTCATCCGGTGGAGCTCGTTCGCGCCGAACGCCGCCCTGTAGAAGTCGATGGCTTTGGCCGCTCCCTTGACCACGAGGTGTGGAGTGACGGTGTGCGTGCCTTCGGGGATGTAGTGCGCCATGTCGGGCCTCCGGAAATCGAAATGGGGGGCCGAAGCATATCGCGCGCCGGCCAGCGCCGCGAAGGGAAATTGAGGGTTACAGGATTTGGACAGCTCAGCCGGCGAGAAGGGCGCGGGCCAGCCGGGCGGCGACGCGGGCGTTGTCGAGGAGCAGCCCACGGTTGGAGAAGAGGCTGCGGCCCTCCGTGAGCACACGGAAGCGCTCGAGGAGGAAGGGGGTGACGTCGCGGCCCCGCACGCGCTCCTGCGCCGCGTCCACGAGAGCTCGGCGCAACGCCCCCTCGTAGAGCTCGGCGGGCA
>JBKPBQ010000447.1:0-15795 GCA_046726955.1 Acidobacteriota bacterium | reverse complement strand
GAGTAGGACGCGACGCCGAGCTTCAGCCGGTGGGCGGCGCCGCGCGGGCCCTGCGGCGTCGCCCACGACAGCGCGGGGACGGCCGGCAGCACCGCGGCGCCCGCGGTCGCGGCCAGGAACGTGCGTCGGGAGCGTCGCGTGTCCTTCAAGGGGCCTCGCTTCCCTGGAGAGGGTTGGTCAGTGCGTCACTCCGCGATGCGGACGGGCTCCTTCTCGTTCGCGATCGACGCCTTAGTGGCCTTCGCGCGCCGGCGCTTCCGCTCGCGATAGCGATTCTTCGGCTCTTCCCAGAGGCGATAGCCGCCGAGGAACGCGTTCGAGTTGTGGCCCACCTGCGCTCCCTTCGGCATTTCCTTGAGGCGCCGCGCCTCCCCGCCTCCGAGGACCACGTAGTCGACCTGCAGGCCGTGCTTCAGCAGCGCGACGACCGTCGCCACGTGCTTCGACCACTTCCGGCGGCCGAGCTTCTTGATCCCTTTGCGGCCGAGGTAGTCCTCGTAGGTCTTGTTCTTCCGGTACGGGAGGTGGGCGAGCTCGAGGGGCTCGAGGACGCCGTCGGCTACGAGAGCGGAGCCGAGACCCGTGCCCAGGCCGAGGAAGAGCATGCGGCCGCCGTGATAGCTGCCCAGCGCCTGGAGGGCCGCGTCGTTCACGAGCCGCACGGGCTTGCCGAAAGCCTTCTCGTAGTCGTAGCGCACCCACCCCCGGCCGAGGTTCGCGGGATCGGCGGTGGGACGGTCGCGGCGCACCGGGCCCGGGTAGCCGATCGTCACCGCCTCGTACTTCCAGCCCTCGGTCGCCTTCTTCACCTCGGCGGCCATGCGGCCGGGCGTCATGTCCGGCCCGGAGGGGATCTTGATCGGCTGCTTCAGTCCCGTGGCGATGACCTTGATGTTGGTGCCTCCGACGTCGATCACGAGCACGTTCATTGCGGTGTGTTCCAACCTCCCACTTCCTCGACGAGCCTCTCGGCTTCGGGTGGTCCCCAGGTGCCGGGATCGTACTCGAACATCGGGCTCGGGCCGTGGATGACGGGGTCGACGATCGCCCACGCCGCCTCGACGACGTCCTGTCGTGCGAAGAGCGTGGCGTCGCCGGCCATCGCGTCTCCGAGGAGCCGCTCGTAGTCCCCGAGCCGCCCCGAGGAGCCGGGGCCGGGCTGCTCCGTCACGGAGAGCTCCACGGGCTGGCCCTGCATCGCCTCCCCGGGCTGCTTCGCGCGAGCGCCGAGCGCGATCACCACCTGCGGGCTGAGGCGGAAGCGCACGTAGTTGCCGATCTTGGGCGCCGCCTCCTTGAAGACGACCTGGGGCGGGTTGCGGAACTCCACGAAGACCTCGGTCGCGGTCAGGGCCAGGCTCTTCCCGGCGCGCACGTAGAAGGGGACGCCCGACCACCGCCAGGAATCCACGTAGAGCCGAAGCGCGGCGTAGGTCGCCATGAAGGAGTCCTTGGCGACTCCCGGCTCGTCGCGGTAGCCGCGGAACTGCCCGCGCACCATGTTCTCGACGCTCAGCGGCCGGACCGTCCGCAGCACCTTGGCCTGCTCGTCGCGAATCGCCTCGTCGTAGGTGGACGACGGGGCCTCCATGGCCAGGTAGCTCACGATCTGCAGCAGGTGATTCTGGATCACGTCGCGGATGACCCCGGTCTCCTCGTAGAACTTCCCGCGCCCTTTCACCCCGAAGTTCTCCGCCATCGTGATCTGGACGTTCTCCACGTGGTGGCGGTTGAAGACGGGCTCGAGGAACGCGTTCGCGAAGCGGAAGTAGAGGATGTTCTGGACGGCTTCTTTGCCGAGGTAGTGGTCGATGCGGAAGATCCTCTCCTCGGGGAAGTACTGGTGGAGCGTCTGGTTCAGGCTGCGGGCGGAGGCGAGATCGCGGCCGAAGGGCTTCTCCACAATGACCCGCGCGTTGGTGGCGCAGCTCGCCTCCGCGAGCCTGGCGGCCACGGTGGGGAACATGCTCGGCGGGATGGCCAGGTAGTGGGCGGGCCGGGACGTCCCCGCGAGCTCCTGCTTGAGGCGCGCGAACGTCGCGGAGTCGTTGTAGTCGCCGTCCACGTAGCGGAGCTTCTCGGCGAGGCGGGGGAACGCCTCGGGGTCGACGCCGCCCCCGCACTCGGCGACGCTCGCCTTCGCCCGCTCTACGAACTGCTGGAGCGTCCAGCCCGACTTGGCGACGCCCACCACGGGGAAGTCGAGGCGGCCGCGCCGGGCCATGGCCTGCAGCGCGGGGAAGATCTTCTTGTAGGCGAGGTCCCCGGTGGCGCCGAAGAAGACGAGGGCGTCGGAGCGGGGGCTCTCGTCCTTCACTTCTTCTCCACGTGCCCGCCGAAGCCGAAGCGCATGGCGGAGAGGACCTTGTTCTGGAAGAGGTCGTGGCCGCGCGAGGCGAAGCGCGCGAAGAGCGCGGCGGTGAGGACGCTCGCGGGCACGCCCTCGTCGTTCGCCGCCTGCACCGTCCACCGCCCCTCGCCGGAGTCGGACACCTTGCCTCCGAACTTCTCGAGTTTCGCGTCGCCGGCGAGGGCCTGGGCCGTGAGGTCGAGGAGCCACGAGGCGATGACGCTGCCGCGTCGCCAGACCTCGGTGATGTCGGCGAGGTTCAGGTCGTACTGGTAGTGCTCGGGGTTCCGGAGCGGCGTCGTCTCCGCATCCTTCTCGTGCGAGGCCTTCCCGATGTCGGCGTTCTTGAGGATGTTCAGTCCTTCGGCGTAGGCGGCCATGAGCCCGTACTCGATCCCGTTGTGGACCATCTTCACGAAGTGGCCGGCCCCCGCCGGACCGCAGTGGAGAAAACCCATCTCCGCGGTCCCGCCGAGCTTGGCGCGTCCCGGCGTGCGCGGGATGTCGCCGCGGCCGGGGGCGAGCGTCTTGAAGATCGGCTCGAGGCGCTTCACCACGTCCTTCTCGCCGCCGATCATCAGGCAGTACCCGCGCTCCAGCCCCCAGACGCCTCCGCTCGTGCCCATGTCGACGTAGTGGACGCCCTTCGCGCGCAGCCGCTTGGCCCGCGCGATGTCGTCGTGGTAATGCGAGTTGCCGCCGTCGATGATCGTGTCGTCGCGCTCCAGGAGCGGAAACAGCTCGTCGATCGACGCGTCCACGAACGCGGCGGGCACCATGAGGCAGAGCGACCGCGGCTTCTTGAGCTTCTGGACGAACTCGGCGAGAGAGGGAGCACCGGTGGCCCCTTCCTTGGCGAGCTTCGCCACCACCTCGGGCGAGCGGTCGTAGACGACGCACTTGTGGCCCTTGTTCATCAGCCGCCGGACCATGTTCGCGCCCATCCGACCCAGACCGATCATGCCGAACTGCATGGGTGCCTATCCTTATTAATGGCGGCTATGCGCCGAGCGCCTTCGCGATTGCGGCCCCCAGCGTCCGGAGGCCCGCGGCTACGTCCGGGCCGAGGTGGACGCGGAGAGCCCGGCGCTCGCGCTCCGCGAGCACCTGGAAGTCCCCGCGGGCCTGGGCGGCCTTGACGACGCCGAACGTGTAGCGCTGCCCGGGCACGGGCAGGTCCTTCGCGTCGTCGGCCGTCACCTGCAGGAAGACTCCGGTGTTGGGCCCGCCCTTGTAGGCCTGGCCCGTCGAGTGCAGGAAGCGCGGACCGAACCCCAGGCAGGTAGCGACCTGCTTCCTGTCGCGCACGCGGTGACGCATCGCCTGCAGGAGCTCCTCGTGGGTCGCGTTCATGTGCACGTAGGCGAGCAGCGCGAAGTAGTCGCCTCGGCCCAGGCGAGCGAGGTGCGCCTTCAAGATCCCGGCGAGCGTGCGGTCGCCGCCGGCGACGAGCGCCTTCTCGTTGCGTCCGTCCGCGAAGAGCCTGATCCCCTCGCCTTCGAAGAACGGCGCTTCCGACGGCAGCTTGCCCGTCTTCTCGTACTCGCTCGTGATCGCGCGCGTCGCGACCTTGCTCGCCTCGACGTCCGGCTGGTTGAACGGGTTGATCTTCAGGATGGACCCCGCGATGGCCGTGGCGATCTCCCAGCGCAGGAACTCCTCGGCGAGGTCGTAGCGCGTGGCCACCTGGATCCGCACGACGGGCCGCCCCGCCTTCTCGAGCGCTTCTAACGCCGCGTCCTGCGCGGCATCGGGGGCCTCGTCGAGGCGGAGATAGGCGAAGAGCCGGTCCTCGCCGTAGGCGCCGGGCGCCGCGAGCCGCTCCCGGTCCACCGGGATGATTCCCTTGCCCTCCTTGCCCGTCGACTCGGCGATGAGCTGCTCGAGCCAGGCCCCGAGATCGTGGATGCCGGGAGAGGCGACGATCGTGAGCTTGTCGATCCCGCGGCTCGCCAGCACGCCGAGGATGATGCCGAGCACGAGGCCCGGGTTCTCTGCGGCGGGCACTCCTGGCGCGCAGGCGTGGAGCATGCGGTCGGCCTCGTCGAGCAGCCGCTCGGTATCGAGGCCCATGACGGCCGCCGGGACCATTCCGAAGTGCGAGAGTGCGGAGTAGCGCCCGCCGATCGACTTCACGCCCGCGAAGATCTGCCGGAAGCTGTCGGCCTCGGCCTCCTTCTGCAGGTGGGACCCCGGGTCGGTGATGGCGACGAAGTGGTTTCCCGCGTTCGTCCCCAGAACCTGGAGCGCCTTCTCGAAGAAGTACGCCTTGAAGATGTTCGGCTCGAGGGTCGAGCCGGACTTGCTGGCGACCACGAACAGCGTGTGGCCGAGGTCCACCTTGTCCTCGACCGCTCGAACCTGCGCGGGGTCCGTGGAGTCGAGGACGAAGAGCTCCGGGTGGCCGGCGACGGCGCCGAAGGTTTCCTTCCAGACCTCCGGGCAGAGGCTCGAGCCTCCCATCCCGAGGAGGAGGGCGTGGGTGAAGCCGTCCTTCTTCGCCTCCTCGCCGACCTTTACGAGCGGCGACACGTCGTCGAGCTGCATTTCCGCGATGCCGAGCCAGCCGAGCCAGTGCGCCTCGTCCGTGCCCGTCCAGAGCGAGGCGTCGCCCGCGAAGAGCCGCCGCGTACCCCCGTCGGCGTCCCAAGCCTTGACCCTCTCGGCGACCTCCGTCGCCAGAGCCGCGGGGAGCGAATGCGACTGGGCGTTGATGCGCGCCTTGTTCGCCTCGCGGCACCGCCGCTCCACCGCCTTCAGCAGCTTCGCGAAGGGCTCCACGAACTTCTTGAGGCCGTCCTCCAGGAGGTCGCCCGTGACCTTGGTCAGCGAGATGCCCGCCTTCTCGAGCGAGTCGAGTGTCGCGAGGGCGGCCGCGGGGTCCTCTTCCAGGCTCGCGCGCGCGCGGCCGTGGTCGCGGAAGGCGGCGAGCGTGTCCGGGGGGACCGTGTTCACGGTGTCGGGGCCGATGAGCTCCTCCACGTAGAGCACGTCCGAGTAGCGCGGGTTCTTGGTCCCGGTGCTCGCCCACAGCACGCGTTGCGTCCGGGCCCCTGCGCCGGCGAGGGCGTCCCAGCGCGGTCCGTGGAAGATCCGCTTGTAGCTCTCGTAGGCGAGCTTGGCGTTGGCGATCGCGACCTTGCCGAGGAGCCCCGAGAGGCGCGTCCGTTCCCCGTTGCTCGCGGTCTTCAGCTTCTCCTCGAGGAGCGAGTCCACGGCGCTGTCGATCCGGCTCACGAAGAAGCTGGCGACGCTCGCCAGCCGTCCAAGCGCACCTCCGCCAGCCCGACGCGCCTCGAGCCCCGCGATGTAGGCCTCGGCCACTCTCTCGTAGGCCTCGCGGGCGAAGAGGAGCGTCACGTTGACGTTGATCCCCTCGGAGATGAGCTGCCGGATGACGGGGATCCCCGCCGCGGTGGCCGGGACCTTGATCATGACGTTGGGGCGGGCCACAGCCTTCCAGAGCCGCCGCGCTTCCTCGAGCGTGCCCTTCTCGTCGTTCGCGAGGTCGGGCGAGACCTCGAGGCTGACGTAGCCGTCTCGTCCGCCGGTCTGGTCGTAGACGCGGCGCAGCACGTCCGCCGCGTCCTGGATGTCGCGGACGGCGAGCGCCTCGTAGACCTCCTTCGCCCCGAGGTGCGGGTCCTTCGAGAGCTCCTCGATCGCGGCCGCGTAGTCGTTGCTGCCCTCGATGGCCTTCTCGAAGATCGCGGGGTTGGACGTGACGCCGGCAAGGCCGTCCTCGTCCACCATCCGCGCGAGCTCGCCCTTGGCGATGAGGCTGCGGCGGATGTAGTCCAGCCAGACCGACTGGCCGTAGGCGCGAAGGTCGGCGACGGGGTTGCCCACTGGCCTACGATCCCTTCGGGACCTTCAGCTCGTCGAGCCTGGACATCATGTCCTCGGCCGACGTCGCGGGCTTCACGGCCTTGTCGATGGCGGCGATCTTCCCGTCCTTGTCGACGTAGAACGTCCAGCGGCTGGCGACGCCGCGATCGGGGTTGAGGACGCCGTAGGCCTTCGCCGTCTCCGTGGTCGGGTCGGACAGGATCGGGAAGTCGGCGTGCTCCGACTCCGCGAACGCCTTGTTGCCCTTGTCGCCTTCCACCACGTCCGTGCTCGCCATGAAGTAGGCGACGTCGTACTGGCGGAGCTTGCTCCCGTTCGCGGAGAGCGACTTGCACTCCGCCGTGCAGCCCTGCGTGAAGGCCTTGGGGAACCAGGCGATGACCACCGCCTTCCTGCCCTTGAAGTCGGCGAGGTGATACGTCTTGCCGTCGCTCCCGGCGAGGGTGAAGTCGGGGGCGTCGTCGCCCACCTTGAGCTCTGCGGCCCGGGCCGCCGTGCCCAGGGCCAGGACCGACACCAATGCCAGGCTCAGCGTGCGCATACGAGCTACCTCCTCCGATCTCACCCCGCCCCGAAGGGCGCCAGTATATGCCCGCTCGTCACGCCTTCCGACCCGAGGTGTAGCGCGCCTCGATCGCCTTGACCTTGGCCAGGCGCCGCACGTGCCGCTCCTCTCCGGAGAAGCGGGCGCCGAGGAAGGCGAGGACGAGCTCCTGGGCGAGGGCGGGGCCGATGATCCGGCCCCCGAGCACGAGCACGTTCATGTCGTCGTGCTCGACGCCCTGGTGCGCGGAGTAGGCGTCGTGGCACACGCAGGCGCGCACGCCGGGGATCTTGTTGGCGGCTACCGAAGCGCCGACGCCGCTTCCGCAGATGAGGACGCCGCGCTCGGCCCGGCCGTCGGTGACGGCGAGGCCCACGGCCTCCGCGGAGTCGGGATAGTCCACGGGCTCGGTCGAGCACGTCCCGACGTCGAGGACCTCGTGGCCGCGCTTCGTGAGCTCCTCCGCGATCTCCTGCTTGAGGACGAAGCCGGCGTGGTCGGAGCCCACGACGAGACGCATCTCGCGCTACCTCCCGAGGACCTCGCGAGCGACCGCGGCCACCCGGCCCGGCTCGAAACCGAACTTCCGCTGCAGCTCCTTGAGGGGCGCCGACGCGCCGAAGGTCTTCATGCCGATCACGCGTCCCCGCGTCCCCACGTAGCGCTCCCAGCCGAACGTCGAGGCCTGCTCGACCGCCACCCGCGCCACCACGGAAGGCGGCAGGACGGAGTCCTTGTACTCGACAGGCTGGTTGTCGAACATCTCCCAGGAGGGCAGGCTCACGACCCGGCTCCGGATCCCGTCCTTGGTGAGCTGCTCGTGGGCGGAGAGGCAGAGCGAGACCTCGCTGCCCGTGCCGATGAGCAGCACGTCGGGAGACCCTCCCGCCGCGTCGGCGAGGACGTAACCGCCCTTGGCGAGGCCGGAAGCGGGCGCCAGCTTCGTACGGTCGAGCGTGGGCAGGGCCTGCCGCGTCAGCACGAGCGCCACCGGCTCGTGGCGGAGGGCGAGGATGACGCGCCAGGCCTCCGCGACCTCGTTCGCGTCGGCGGGCCGGATGGTCACCAGGCCGGGAATGGCCCGCAGAGCCGCGAGCTGCTCGATCGGCTGGTGCGTCGGCCCGTCCTCGCCGACGCCGATCGAGTCGTGCGTGAAGATGTAGATGACCGGGATCTCCATGAGCGCGGAGAGCCGGATCGCGGGTCGGGCGTAGTCGCTGAAGATCAGGAAGGTCGACCCATAGGGCCGGATCTTGCTGAGGCTCAGCCCGTTCAGGATCGCGCCCATGGCGTGCTCGCGGATGCCGAAGTGGAAGTTCCGGCCTCCGTAGCTCTCTGCCTCGAAGTCGCCGGCGCCCTCGATCGTGAGGCGCGTCTTCGTCGAGGGGGCGAGGTCCGCGGAGCCGCCCAGGAGCCAGGGCACGTTCCGGGCCACGATATTCTGGACCTTGGCGGAAGCATCCCGTCCCGCGAGCCCCTTGGCGTCGGCGGGGAAGGTGGGGATGTCCTTGTCCCAGCCGTCGGGGAGATGCCGGTGCTGCATCCGGTACATCGCGTCCGCCTCGGCGGGGTACTTGGCCTTGTACGCGTCGAAGCGCCCCATCCACTCCCCGCGCAGCCTGGCTCCGCGCGCGCCGATGCCGTCCGTGAAGTGCTGGACGACGCCGTCCGGGACGAGGAACTTCGCGTCCGGAGGCCACCCGTAGAACTGCTTGGCCAGCCGGATCTCCTCGTCGCCGAGCGGCTCGCCGTGGGCGGCATGCGTGTCCTGCTTGTGAGGCGCGCCGTAGCCGATGTGGCTGTCTACGATGATGAGGGTGGGACGGTCCTTCGTGGCCTGGAAGGTCGCGAACGCGCGATCGAGCATGGCGAGGTCGTTGGCGTCGCCCACGCGCGTGATGTTCCACCCGTAGCCGATGAAGCGCGTCGCCACGTCCTCGCTGAAGGCGAGGCGCGTCTCGCCCTCGATCGTGATGCGGTTGTTGTCGTAGATCCAGCAGAGGTTCTCGAGCCGGAGGTGGCCTGCGAGCGAGGCGGCCTCGCCGGAGATCCCCTCCATGAAGCAGCCGTCGCCGCCCAGCGCGTAAACGTCGAAGCCGAACATCTCGAAGCCCGGCCGGTTGAAGTGCGCGGCCATCCACTTCGACGCAATGGCCATCCCGACGCTCGTGGCGACGCCCTGGCCGAGAGGGCCGGTCGTGGTCTCGACGCCAGACGTCCAGCGGTACTCGGGGTGGCCGGGGCATTTGCTGTCGAGCTGTCGGAAGTGCTTGATGTCGTCGAGCGTCACCGCCGGCTCGCCGAGCGCCTCGTACTTCGGGTTCACGGCCCGCACGCCGGCGAGGTGGAGCATCGAGTAGAGGAGCATCGAGGCGTGCCCCGCGGAGAGCACGAAGCGATCGCGGTTCGGCCAGATGGGGTCCGCGGGATCGAAGCGCAGGTGCCGCTGCCAGAGGTCGTAGACGACTGGGGCCATGGCCATGGGCGTGCCCGGGTGGCCGGAGTTGGCCTGCTGGACCGCGTCCATCGACAGCGTGCGGATCGTGTTCACGCAGAGGCGGTCGAGGGGGTCGGCGTCCATGGCGGGCTCCAATCGTCCGTCACTTCGTATCGCAGGTGCAAGCCCGCCGTGGTGGAAATGCTTCCGGATCCCGGTTCGACCGAGGTGTACGATTGCCTCGTGAACGGTGCGATCCGTCGTCGAACACCGATCTGACGATGGCGTCCCCCGAGGTCGTCGTCGATGCCGTTGCCGCGCTGGCCTCCGCCCTCCGCTCCCGACTGGAGGCCGCGGCTCGCTCCGCCCTCGAAGAGCGCGGGCGCTTCTCGCTCGTCCTCCCCGGCGGCTCCGTGGCCGAGTCCTTCCTGCCCGCCCTCGCGAGAGCGGCCGTCGACTGGCCGCAGATCGACGTCTTCTGGGGCGACGAGCGCGCGGTGCCGCCGGAGCACGTCGACTCGAACTACGCGCTCGCGCAGCGGGGCATCCTGGCGCGCGTCTCTCCCCGCGTCCACAGGATGCGGGGCGAGGCCCCGGACCTCCGGGCCGCCGCGGCCGACTACGAGCGCGAGATGCGCGAGGCTCTCGGCGATCCGCCGCGGCTCGACTTCGTGATCATGGGGATGGGCCCGGACGGGCACGTGTGCTCGCTCTTTCCCGGCCACGAGGCGCTGCGCGAGGAGACGCGCTGGGTGCTGCCGATCGAGGACTCGCCGAAGCCGCCTCCCCGGCGCCTCACGATGACGCTTCCCGCCCTCGCGCTCTCCGAGTTGCTGGTCGTCGGCGCCTTCGGGCGGGCGAAGGCGGATCCGGTGCGGCAAGCCCTCCGCGATCCCGCGTCGTCCCTGCCCGTCGCCCTCGCGGCGCGGGCGGCACGGCGCGCCCTCTTCCTTCTCGACTCCGACGCCGCCCGCGGTCTCGGCTGAGCCGCGTCAGTTTCCCCGGCCCGCCTCGAGCAGCGCGTCGAGGTCGTACTCGAGCAGGTCGCCAATGCGCTCGATCGACAGGTCGGCGGGCGGGAACTGGGCGAGCGTGCGCGGATCGTGCGCGTACTGGCCCTGGCGCGGAAACACCGTGATCACGCGGTCTTGCCAGTACTCCTTGATCGCGGCAAGGAGCCGCAGCTTGTCGTCCACGGCCACGTAGCGCTCCGCGGGATGGCGGCGCTCGACGTCCGCGAGCTCCTGCTCCTTGTGGACGTAGATGAGGGCCTGGCCCCCTACCGCCTCCAGGAGGCCGGAGCGCTCCACCTTGCGGGGCTGGAAGACGACGTCCCCGTCGGACAGGATCACCACCGGTCCCCACTGACGAAGGTGCTCGATCACGTCGAGCGAGGCCGGGAAGAGCCGGTTCGCGAAGGGGTAGTTGGTGAGGAAGAGCGAGATCTTCAGGAGATTCACGTCGTGCGGGCTCTCCACCCGGTAACGCTGGAGGGCACCCAGGTAGTCGGCGTAGCCGAGCTCGGCCCGCAGGATCTCGAAGATCTCCCAGTAGCGCTTCTGGCGCTCGGGTCCGATCTCCCGCTCCAGGTGCTGGCGCAGGTCGAGGATGATCCGGTCGTTGTCGAGCAGGGTGTTGTCGACGTCGAGGAGGAACACCACGTCCGAGCGGGGCATGGCGAACTTATACACCGGGCGTTGCGACCCGCACAGGGCGTGACTACACTCTCTCGAACGCCGTCGTTCGGTTCCCTCCAGGCGTCGAGGCGGCCGAGCCCTCGAGTCTCGGTCGAAGCGGAGCGTCGGCAGATTGCGGAAATCGAGGAACGCTGGCCTCACGGCCGGAGGGCTCGTGGCGATCACCGTGGTGGCCTGCGGAGGGGGCTCGACCCCCACTGCGCCCGCCGGATCGGCGATGCCCCACCCCAGCATCGTGGTCCTTCTCGCGGACGACCTCGACGCGCGGAGCTCGAGCCTGCTCCCGCGCCTGCCCGCCCTCATGAACCAGCCGGGGCTGACCTTCTCTCGCGCCTACGTGGTGGAGTCGCTCTGCGCGCCGTCGCGCGCGACTCTTCTCACCGGCCAGTACCCGCACAACCACAGGGTCGTCTACGACGACGCCCCCGGAGGGGGCTTCCCGGTCTTCCGCTCCCGTGAGGGCGGAGCGCTGCCGACCTGGCTCAAGGCCGTCGGGTACCACACGGCACTCGTGGGGAAATACATGAACGGCTTCCCGATCGGCGTCCCCGCCGACTACGTCCCGCCGGGCTGGGACTACTGGTACGGCCACCTGAGCGCGTTCGAGGACCACCGTTACTACGACTACTGGGTCAACGACGGAGGGACGGTGGTGCGTCATGGGGAGAGCCCCGACGAGTACAGCACCGACCTCGAGAGCAAGCGCGCCGTGGAGTTCATCCAGCGCGAAGCCGGCAAGTCCGAGCCGATCTTCCTTCTGCTGGCCCCGGAGGCCCCCCACGCCCCCGCTTACTTCGCCGACCGCCACAGCTCCGAGTTCCGCGACGCCGGCTGCAACCGAAGCCCCTCCTTCAACGAGGATGACGTTCGGGACAAGCCGGCCTGGGTGCAGGGCATCCCGCACCTGACGGAGGCGGAGATCCGCGAGGCGGACCGGTTCGAGCAGTCGCGCCTCAAGAGCATGCGCGCGGTGGAGGAGGAGCTGGAGCAGGTGATCCTCGCCCTCGAGGCCACGGGCCGGCTCGAGCGCACCCTCATCTTCTATACGTCGGACAATGGGCTGCTCATGGGCGAGCACCGCGTGGTGGGCCGCAAGGCCAGCCACTACGAGGAGAGCATCCTCGTGCCGCTCGTCGTGCGCGGACCGGGAGTAGCCGCCGGGCGCACGGTCGCCTACCCCGTGCTCAACGTGGACCTCGCCCCCACGTTCGCGGAGCTCGCGGGAGCGCCCGTTCCCGACTCCGTGGACGGCCGCTCGCTCGTCCCGCTCTTCGGGGACAAGCTGCCCGATCCCTCGACCTGGCGCACGGACTTCCTCGTGGAGCACTGGGGAGAAGGTCCCTCGTACGCTCTGCGCACCAAGGACTGGCTCTACGCCGAGCTCGAGTCCGGGGAGAGGGAGCTCTACGACATGGTCCACGATCCCTGGCAGATCGACAGCCTTCACCGGAAGGTGGATCCCGAATTCATGCTGCCATACTCCCGCCGCATCGCCGCACTGCAGTCCTGCCGGGGAGCGAGCTGCCGGAACTGAGGTCCCTTTCGGGCATTGACCCGAAAGCCGCGTCGGACGTAGTCTCGAACAACCACCGAACCCCATCGCGGCGGGCGGCCTCGTCCGGGCGGCTCGTCCTTCGAGCTCATCGGCATGGAGGAGGAAGTTCATGCGGCTGAAGAGACGATACTCGCCCGCACTTTCGTGCCTCTTGGCGGTCGTGCTGGCAGCCGTACCCGCCCTCGCCCAGAGCACGGCCACGCTGCGGGGAACGGTGACCGACACCCAGGGGGCGGCGCTGCCCGGTGCGCAGATCACCGTCCGTAACCAGGCGACCGGCGAGGAGCGGACGGCCGTCTCCGATCGCGACGGGGACTTCCGGATGCCCGCGCTCGCCCCGGGGCGGTACCAGCTCGAAGCGAGGCTCGACAGGTTCCAGACGCAGGTCATCAAGGACATCCGCCTCGAGGTGGCGCAGGTCGCCGTCCAGAACGTGAAGCTCGGCGTGGGGAGCATGTCCGAGGAGCTCAACGTGGTGGGGGAGACGCCCGCCATCGAGAGCACGACCACGTCGGTCGGCCAGGTCATCGACCAGAGGACGGTGCAGGAGATCCCGCTCAACGGCCGGCACTTCGTGGACCTGGGCCTGCTGATACCGGGCTCGGTGGCTCCCAGCCAGACCGGCTTCCTCACGGCGCCTCTCCGCGGTCAGGGGTCGTTCGCGTTCAACACCGCGGGCAACCGCGAGGACACCGTGAACTTCATGGTGAACGGGATCAACCTCAACGACCAGGTCCAGAACCAGATCACGTTCCAGCCCTCGATCAACACCGTCTCGGAATTCAAGGTCGACAACTCGACGCTCAGCGCGGAGTACGGCCGCAGCTCGGGGGCCGTGGTCAACATCGCGACGCGGTCCGGGTCGAACGACATCCACGGCGAGGCCTTCGGCTTCTACCGCAACCAGGACCTCGACGCGCGGAACTACTTCAACCCCGACAGTCAGCCGCAGTCGCCGTTCAACCGCAAGCAGTTCGGCGCCAACCTCGGGGGGCCTATCCTCAAGAACAAGACGTTCTTCTTCGTGAGCTACGAGGGCACGCGGCAGAGGCAGCAGCTCGATTTCAACAGCGGCGTCCTCTCCGACGCCCAGCGGGCCGCGGTCACCGACCCCGTGGTGCGGAACCTGCTGGCGCTCATCCCCGCGGCGAACGCCACGAGCGCGACGGGAGCGCCGCGCTTCATCGGCACCGGCACCGCGAACGTGAACATCGACCAGTGGACGGGCGACATCAACCACCAGTTCGGCGCCAACGACCGCCTCCACGCCTACTACGCGTTCCAGAAGGACCTGCGGGGCGAGCCGAACCTCCAGGGCAACACGATCCCCGGCTTCGGGGACACGCGCAGCTCCCACCGGCAGATCGGCACGCTCAACTACACGCGGATCATCAATCCGAACGTCGTCAACGAGGCCCGCTTCGGCTTCAACCGCATCAACATCACCTTCGCCCCGAACGTGACGGACAACCCCCAGAGCTACGGGATCAACAACGGCATCACCGAGGCCGTGGTGCTGCCGCAGATCACGGTCCAGGGCGTGGGCCTCAACTTCGGCGGACCCAACAACTTCCCCCAGGGCCGCACCGACACCACGTTCGTGCTCTCCGACACCCTCAGCTACCTCCGCGGCCGCCACGCCTTCAAGTTCGGAGGCGAGTATCGGACTTTCCACAACGTCAACTTCCAGACGAGCGGCGGCACGTTCACCTATCCGAGCCTCGCCGACTTCCAGGCGGGCCGCGGCTCCGCGTTCACGGTCACCCTCGGCGACATCGACAGCGACCTCACGCAGAAGGCCTTCGGGCTCTTCGTGCAGGACAATTTCAAGGTACGGTCCAACGTCACGCTGGAGCTGGGCCTGCGCTACGACCTGCTGATGGGTCCGACGGAGACCGACGACCGATTCATCTACTTCGACGCGGCCACCGTCTCGCTCTACCAGATCGGGCACGGCGGGCCGCGCGACAAGATCTACGACAACAGGAACAACTTCCAGCCCCGGGTGGGCGTCGTGTGGGATCCCTTCAAGGACGGGCGGACGTCCGTGCGTGCGGCCTACGCGATCCTCGCCGACCAGCCGGTCACGAACATGGTCTCGCAGACCGCCCAGAACCCGCCGCTCGTGACGCCCCTGAGCTTCACCGGCCCCGCGGGCTCGATCCGCCTCGACAACGCGCTCACCGTGGCCCAGGCGAGCGGCCTCGCGCCCTTCAGCGTGGACGACGACTTCCGCAACCCGCGGCTCCAGACCTGGAACGTGAACGTGCAGCGCGAGCTCTTCCGGAACTTCGGCGTGATGCTCGGCTACTTCGGGTCGAAGGGCGACTACCTGCGCATCGCGCGCAACCAGAACCAGTGCGCGCTCGCCCCGGGCGGCTGCGTGGCCGTGAACCGGCCCTACCCGCGGCTGTCCGCGACGAGCCCGATCCTGCCCAACAACCCGCTCGGCAACATCACGAACATCGCCAGCACCGGCTACAGCCGCTACAACGGGGTTTGGGTGGCGGTGAACCAGCGCTTCGCGCACGGCGTGCAGCTCAACGGCTCGTACACCTGGTCGAAGTCGAAGGACACGAACTCCCTCAACTCGACGAACGTCCCGCCCCAGGACAGCACGAACATCGCGAACGACTACGCCCTCTCCGACTACGACGCGCGCCACCGCTTCGTGCTGAACGCGATCTGGGACCTGCCCTTCAAGGGCAACCAGCTCAAGGAAGGCTGGCAGCTCGCGATCATCACGCAGGGACAGACGGGCAACCCCATCACGATCATCACGAACCAGAACTTCACGGGGGTGGTGAACACGATCCGGCCCGATCTCGTCGGCGACATCGAGGTCTTCGGCCGGCCGGACCAGTGGTACTCGACGGCAGTGTGCGACCCACGCGTGGCGGGATCCTGCACGTCGAGCTCGGTCTTCGCGCTGCCGTTCACGGGCAACGTCCCCCACATGGGGAACCTGCCGCGCAACGCGGTGACGGGCCCCGGCTTCTACAACACCGACTTCTCCATCATCAAGAAGACGCGGATCGCCAGCACGACGCTCGAGTTCCGGGCCGAGGCCTTCAACATCTTCAACCACCCGAACTTCGGCTTCCCGCTCGCCGCCCGTACCGCAGTCCCCGGGGGGACGTCGTTCGGCGTGATCACGTCGACACGCCTGCCCACCGGCGACTCGGGCTCGGCGCGGCAGATCCAGTTCGCGCTGAAGCTGCTGTTCTGATATGGGACGAACTGTCAAGACCTAACTTCACGTGATTGCTCCAGGGCTCCACGTTGGTTGGGGCCCTGGAGCACACCAGGCGACGGTCGGGACGGCGAGCTCGACGGTTGATCACTCTGATATTCGCGGATCGA
>JBKPBQ010000446.1:0-17505 GCA_046726955.1 Acidobacteriota bacterium | reverse complement strand
GCTGATGCACGACGCCTCCTTCCGGTCGCACTTTGCGACCTATCTATAGATATATCTTAAGACATATCTAGACTGCTGTCAAGCGGAAGCGCTGGCCCGATCAGGGCCGGTAGAGCACCTCGCAGACGCCCGCCTGCCGATAGCCCAGGCGTTCGGCCAGCCGCTGCGACACCGGGTTGGAGGCGGACCAGCGCGGGACGAGCTTCTCCTCGAGGCACTGCCGCAGGAGCCGAGCGGCCGCAGCCGCGGCCAGCCCCCGCCCTCGAAACGCCGGACGCGTGGCGATCGCGACCTCGACGGAGCGCGAGGAGCGGGTATAGGAGGTGGCGGCGCAGGCGAGCTGCCCGTCGTGGACGGCGCCGAAGCCGAGCCCTCCATCCAGGAAGCTTTGGACGGTCGGAAAGACCTGGAGCGCGTGCGGCTCGAGGTCCTTGTCGAGCTGGCCGGCGAGATCGGCATCGAAGGCTTGCAGCTGGTAGCCCGGGGGCAACGTGGCCTCGAGCCGCCGGAGTGGCGGGAGAGCGATGCCGCTCGGGTCGAAGTCGCGCATCGGCCGGTCCGAGACCTCGGGGCCGAGCACGTCCAGGACCAGCTGGCGCCACCGCGGATCGTTGCCGTAGACGAGCTCGCGCGGCCGCGCCGCCGAGGCCACGAGCGTTCGTGCCGACGAGGAGGAGGGACGACCGCCGAAGATCTCGTAGCAGCCGACGCTCAATCGTGCGGCGCCGTCCGCGGCGGTCATCTGCCCCACACGACCTTCGAGGACGGCTTCGACGACGGCCCGGAGCGCGACGATGCCCGCGAACATCGGGGCCAACGGCTCTTCAGTCACTCCGACCCCATCGATCGACGAACGCGCCGAGGATACCGCGAGCATCGAAGGCAAAAAAAGGGTGCCGGCATCCTCGGACGCCGGCACCCGACCCGACCCGACCAGGTTTACTGTCGATCGAGCCCTACCGGGGCTCTTGTGTCGAGCTCTTGGGCTTCTCGATCGACGTCACGGTCTCCTTGCCGGTCGCGGGATCCGACTTCAGGGTCAGCTTCACCTTGTCGCCGGCCTTCGTCATCTTCAGGTTGGCGAGAGCCTTGTCGTCCACCGGGAAGACCTGCTCCGAGGCCGTGCCTGACGCTGCGCCCGCCGCTTCCTTCTTGATGGTGATCGTCTTGACCGCCGGATCGGTCGCGACGACGGTTGCCGTCATCTCCTTCGCGTCGCTCACCGTCTGGGCGGGCTTCTGCGGCTCTTGCGCTTCGGGCCGCGGCTCCTGCGCCATCGCCCAACCCGCCGCCGACATCAGCACGGCAGCCAGAATCAGCCTTCGCATTGGCTCCTCCTTCTTCTTCGGTGCTCGAGGGAGGTCCCCGAGTCTCGTCCGTCCAGGCCAGGAGGCTAGTAGGGAAACGTAATCGCCCCACGTCGTTGGGGTCGTCTGCGGGCACGACCCTCGTGATGCGAACGGGTTCGGAAGCCAGACTGCAAGCTCCCGACGAGCGGGGCTTCTAGATCGTCCTCCTTCTTCGAAGGTGGGCTCCGTGCAACGTCGTGTCAAGGGATTTCGACCGCTTTACGTGAAATCGCGTGACGCTGACCAGGGACTACTGGACCGGCGGCAGCTCCAGACACCCTTCGGGAGCGAGGCTCGTCGCGAGCATGACCTCGTTGATGTCGCGGTGCTCGCTCCAGCTGGGCGCTCGGCGATTTTCCGCCGCGAGCCAGAAGCGCTCGATCTCGTCGCGCAGGGCGACGTGGCGCAGCAGCGCGTCGAGCGGCTTGCGGACGTCGGGCTGCGGCCGCGCGGCCGCAGGCTGCGCGTCGAGCGCGCGCTTCAGGCGCTCGGCGGCCTGCAACCCGATGGCGAGACCGATCTCCCGGAAGGCGAGGCGCGTCGCGGCGGGTCGTTCGAGCTCGTCCTGCCTCGCATAGTCGGCGAGACCCGTGCGCGCTGCCTCTAGCAGCTGCGCGAGCAGCGTGCCCTCGACGCGGGCGCCGAGCTGCATCAACTGGTGCACTCGCCAGGCGTCCATCAAGAGGCCTCCGAGCCCCAGCGGATCCGCCGTGGTCCAGTCGCGACTCTCCATCATCGAGGCGAGGTCGGAGATCTCGTGATCGAGCGGCGGCCCTCCCGCGAGGACCGCGGGTGTCGTCTGCAGCTCGACGAACGTGACGAAGCCGTCGAGCGGATCGTGCTGGCCCATTGAGGGCACGAGCGGGCGCGAGAGGTCGATGCTCATCTTCCAATACAGGCGCGAGCGAGCACCACCCGGCGGCGTGTAGCGGAAGCCGGCGTACGTCCGCGCGGCCAGCTCTCGGGCCCATCGGCCGAAGCGCGGGTCGCGCGTCGATCGCGCGACGAGATCGAGCGCCTGCATCCACTTCGTCAGGTAGTGGAAGTACTGTCCGTCGCGATTCCACTCGAGCGCCTCGTCGAACGGCGCGCCGGGCGCGCGCTCCGGCAGCGGCTTGCCGATGCGCAGGCCGCCCCGGGTGGGATGGTCCGCACCCTCCCGGTCGCCGAGGCCGCTGATCCAGCCCCGGCGTGGACCGTCGAGGCGGTGGCGGCCCAGGACCTCGTGCACGCGATCGACGAGCCGCAGGGCGAACTGGCGGTACTGCCCGTCGCCCGTCACGCGCGACAAGCCGAGGTAGTTGCACACGGCGAACGCATCGGTCCAGAGGTAGCGCTGCTGGGGCCGGTCCGACGTGATCCCCGTCCGCTCGGCGAACCCCTCCATGAGCTCCACTGCGGTCTGCGTGCGCGGGTCGGGCATTCGGGTCGCCTCGGTCTCCCCGCTCGCCGCCGAGGCAGCGAGGGCCGCGAGCGCGACCAGCCAGAACCGGCGAGCCGGCATCCTCCTCGGCCGAGCGACGAGCACTCTCCATGAGAGCACGTTTGCCGGGAACGAATCAGCCTTTCTCGAAGAGCGTTCGCGTGTCCGTGATAAGGTTCGGCGCGGGCAGCCGATCGGGGCGGTGGCCCGAAGTCGCTCCTTGCACTCGCCGGTCGGGAGTGCGAGGGTATCGCTGCTGGAGACGGCCATGCCCAAGTGGAAGCTCGTTGCCGGAATCGGATCGCTCGTTCTTTCCGCGTCGGTCGCGCGTCCGGCGTCGGCGGCCGTCGCCCTCGCGGCCGCGCCGATGCAGGCCAGTAGCGCCCTCGACGCCGGCTACCTCGACAAGCTGCTGGCCCCGGTGGCGCTCTACCCCGACCAGCTCCTCGCGCAGATGCTCCTCTGCTCGAGCAACGCGCGGAAGGTCGGCGAGCTGAGCGCGTGGCTGAAGCAGAACGCCGCGCTCAAGGGCAGCGAGCTGCAGAGCGCCGCGGAGAAGGCGGGTTTCGAGCCGAGCTTCGTGGCGCTCGCGCCCTTCCCGCAGGTCGTCGACTACATGGCCGGCAACCAGCAGTGGACATCGCAGCTCGGCGGGGCGTTCGCCGTGGACCGCGAGGGCGTCTTCGAGAGCATCCAGCGGCTGCGCAAGCAGAGCCAGGCCGTAGGCAACCTGAAGAGCACGCCGCAGCAGACGGTGAAGACCCAGGTCACGCAGACCGGGGAGCAGGCTATCATCATCGAGCCGGCGAACCCGCAGGTCGTCTACGTGCCGCAGTACAACCCGACGGTGGTCTACACCCAGCCCGCCCCGACGACGACCACCACCGTCGTCGTCCACGAGGACGACGACAGCGACGAGGCGGCCGCGGCGGTGATCGGCTTCGCGGCCGGCGTCGCGATCGGCGCCGCGTTCAACAACAACTACTACTACGGACCCTACGGCTGGCGCGGCGGCGCCTACATGTACGGCGGCGGGTGGGACGACTGGTACGACGACCGCGAGGACGCCCGCGAGGACTGGTACGACAACCGCGAGGACGCGCGCGAGGACTGGCAGGACCACCGCGAGGACACGGCGGGCGAGCGCTCCGACCGGGCCGAGAACGCGCGGGAGCAGCGGACCGAGCGGACGGAGAACCGCGGCACCGCCGAGTCCCAGGCCCAGCGCGACCAGCAGCGCACGGAGCGGCAGGAGGCGCGAGGCACTCCCGAGGCCCAGGCGCAGCGGGACCAGCGGCGCACCGAAGCGCAGGGCAAGGCCCAGGAGGCGCGGGCCTCCGGGCAGACCGGGCAGGCGCGATCCTCGACGGCGTCGGCTTCGACGGCATCCGCCTCGACGCAGCGCAGCACCGGCGAGCGCAGCGGCACGCGCTCCGACGCCTTCTCCGGTTACTCGAGCGGCCGCTCCACCCGGGATGCGAGCTCGCGCGGCCAGCGCAGCCGCAGCAGCTCCGGGGGCGGACGGAGCCGCCGGTGACTAGGCCGCGACGGCTGACGGTGCCGACCAGCCTTCGCGCGGCGCTCGCGATCGCGGCTGCGTTGCTGCTGCCGGCGACCGCTCGCGCCGCGGCCGCCAGCGCGCGTGTCTTCTCCACGCCGGATGAAGCCGTCCGCGCCCTCATCGACCTCGCCCGCAAGAACGACGTCGACGGACTCGCCGCGCTCTTCGGGGCGGCGGGGCAGGACCTCCTCGACACCTCCGACGAGGCCACGGGACGCCGGAATCGGCAGGTGTTCGGGGCGGCGGTGAAGGAGGGCTGGCGCCTCCAGGATGCGGGCCGCAACCGCAAGGAGCTGGTCATCGGCAACGAGAGCTGGCCGTTCCCGGTGCCGCTCGTCAAAGGGCCGGCCGGGTGGTCCTTCGACGCGGCGGCCGGCCACGAGGAGGTCCTGAACCGGCGCATCGGGCGCAACGAGCTGGCGGTGATCCGCGTGCTGAACGACTACGTGGCCGCGCAGCGCGCCTACGCCGTGAGCGGCCACGACGGCAAGCCCCCCGGGCTGTACGCCCGTCGCTTCGGCAGCAGCGCGGGGAAGCAAGACGGGCTCTACTGGCCGACGCGACGCGGCGAGCCGCGCAGCCCGCTCGGAGTCCTGGTCGCGCAGGCTTCGAGTGAGGGCTATCACCGCCGCGACGGCGAGGGGCCTTCGCCTCTCTACGGCTACTACTTCCGCATCCTCGAAGGCCAGGGCCCGTCGGCGAAGGGCGGCGCCGTCGAGTACGTCGTGAACGACGAGATGAAGGGCGGGTTCGCCCTCGTGGCCTGGCCGGTCTACTACGGCGCGTCCGGGGTCATGACGTTCGTCGTCAACCAGGAGGGCGTGCCGTACGAGAAGGACCTCGGAGCCGAGACGCAGGCGGCGGCCGAGAAGATCACGCGCTACGACGCCGACAGCACCTGGCACGCGGTCCAGGCCGATGTGAAGCCGCCCGGGCATTGACCTGCTCTAGAACCGGACGACCGTCGAGAACAGGAAGTCCCGGATGTTCTTGGCCAGGTTGGCGGCCACGTCGATCTGCACGCGGTTCTTGACCACGATCCCGCCCCCGAACGTGCCGTGGTGCTGTCCCGCGTCGATGCCCTTGATCCCGTCGTGGTCCGGGTCCGAGAAGTAGCCGACGCGGACGGCGAAGAGCCAGTCGCTGCCGCCGGACCAGGTGTACTCGGTGCCGACGTGGAACTCCGTCTTGTCCTCCAGCACCTCGTAGGCCGCGTTGTTCCCGCCGAAGCCGAAGGTCTGGTAGGCGTTCGCCTGCTCGAGGGGGAGCGAGGCCTGTGAGTACTTGATCCGGAGGACGTCGGCGAGGATCGTCCAGCTCTCGGTGGCGCGGACGGCGCTGCCGCCGCCGAAGACGTCGGGGACGTTGATGGGCACGGCGGTCGGAATCGTGCCGAGGTCCGTCTTCTGGCCGGCGTTCGTGAGGCTCAGGTGGAACTCCTCGGGGAACTCGGTCTTGGCGCCCTTCCGGTAGACGCCGCCGACGGAGAGCTTCGGGACCGGGGTCACGAGGATGCCCGCGTTCCAGGTGAATTTCGTGTCCGAGGCGTTCGGGGAGAGCACCGCCTGGGTGAGGCCGATGAAAGTGGGGAATGTGAACCGCAGGTTCGAGTGGAGGCTCACGCGGCTCGCCTGCGCCGATCCTCCGAGCGACACCTTCGACCCGAGCTTGAAGGCGGCGGCGGCGCCGAAGATCTCGACGCCGAACCGCGTCTCCACCTGGTCGTATCTCTGGAGGTCGCTGCCGGTGGAGAGGGACGTGCCCTCGAAGAAGCTGTGGCTGCGGAAGTCCGAGGTCCGCTGGTAGTAGGCGGAGACCGCGGCCGACTTCCACGGGTAGACGAAGCTCAAGAACGAGGGGCTCCCGACCTGGTCCGTGAACACCTGCGATCCGATCCCGAGCACCGTGTCCGGAGCCTCCAGGTCGAACGAGGAGTAGCGGAAGTGCGCGGAGACCTCGGGCCTGGTGAGGATCGTGAGGCCCGCGGGGTTGGAGGCGGCGGCCGTGGCGTCGTCGGCGAGGCCGAGGAACGACGCTCCCATGGCCAGCGATCGCGCCCCAGGCGGCGCGAAGCTGTACTCCAGCGGCGTCGGCCCCACCTTGAGGAGCTCCTGCGACCACGCCGGTGTCGCGAAGGCCACGGCACCGACGACGAACACGAGGAACGGCACCGCATGGCCCAGGCCTGCCTTCATGACCGCCTCCCTCTCGGCGAACGCTCGATCGAAACGCCGAATCCTAGCAGATCGCCCCGACCCCGGCGGCCTCGCCTTGTGCGCTAGAATCCGCCCTTGCCGGCCCTCATGAAGTGCCCGAAGTGCCAGTCCGACGTGTCGGATTCCGCGGACCACTGCTTCAACTGCGGCCACGTCCTGCGGGCCCAGCCGGTGCTCATCCGCGGCTCCGTCCTCGCCGGCCGCTTCGAGATCCTCGCCCCTCTCGGCAAGGGCGGGATGGGGATGGTCTACAAGGCGCGCGACCGCAAGCTCGAGGAGGTCGTCGCCATCAAGGTCCTGCGGCCCGAGATCGCGGCCGACCCCGAGATGGAGCGGCGTTTCCGCAAGGAGATCGTGCTCGCTCGCAAGGTGCGCCACCGGAACGTCTGCGGGATCCACGAGTACGGCGACGACGGTGCTTTGCGCTACATCGCGATGGAGTACATCGAGGGGGTGGATCTCCGCAAGCTCGTGCTGGACAAGGGCGGCCTGCCCGTCGCCGAGGCCTTCGACACCTGCATCCACACCGCGGAGGGGCTGCAGGCGATCCACGACGCCGGCATCGTCCACCGCGACCTGAAGACGGCGAATCTCATGCGCGACGCCCAGGGCGTCGTGCGGCTCATGGACTTCGGGATCGCCAAGCAGGTGAGCGCCGAGGCCACTGCCGGCGCCACCGCCACCGGGCTCATCGTGGGCACGCCCGACTACATGAGCCCCGAGCAGGCGCGCGGAGGTCGGATCGACCACCGGAGCGACATCTACGCGCTCGGTATCGTCGCCTACGAGCTCTTCACCGGCCGCGTTCCTTTCCGGGGGGGGACGCCGCTCGACACGATCCTCAAGCACCTTCACGAGCAGCCGACGCTCGAGGGTCCGGGGACCGAGGCGCTGCCTCCGTCGGTGGTGCCGGTGCTCCGAAAGGCGTTGGCCAAGGATCCCGACGAGCGGTTCTCGAGCGCCTCGGAGTTCGCGGTCGCCATCGCCCGGGCGCGGGACGCCGAAGGGATCGCACCGCTCGCGCGGCGGGGGCCGCCCGCGGCGATCACGCGCGAGGTGTCCCCGCCTCCGCCGACAGTGGCCGCTCGCGCGGAGACGCCCGTCGACCCGCCGACGATGAGCGAGTCGATGATGGCGGAGCTGCTCTCGTCGGCGACGTCCGTGCGGGAGCCGACGCCCGTAGCCAAGCCGCGCGGTAACGCGGAGATCGGCCCGCGCGTCACGCCGTCGTCGGGTCAGGGAACGCGGACGCTGCTCGGGATCGCGGCCGCCGCCGTCGCGGTCGCCGTCGGGGGCGGGATCGTGCTCCTCAGGCGTCCGAGCGAAGCCCCTTCGCCGACGCCCGTCTCCGTGCCCTCGGCGAGCATCCCCGCGCCGCCGCCCGCGTCCGAGCCTCCGGCCGCCGGTCCGAGTGGCACGCTCGTCATCGACGCCGCTCCCTGGGGAGAGGTCGTGGCCGTCGTGGACGCGAGCGGCCGGCACCACGAGCCGGAGCGCGCCCGCTACACGCCGCTCGCGCTCGCCCTCCCGCCGGGGAGCTACAGCGTCGAGGTGAGGCACCCCGGCGCCGTCCAGCCGCTCGCGAGCACGGCCACCGTGCGCTCCGATTCCGTGGAACGCGTCTCGGTGACCTTCCGCCACGTGGACGCGCGGGAATACCTGCAGAAGACCGGGTTCTGAGGTGGGCGATTCGCGCCGGCGCAGGCTCGCGGCCGCGCGATGGCGCAGCTTGATCTGCGCCGTGGGATTTCTTCTCGCCGCGGCGCGCGCGACCGCCGACTACAAGGACAGCTTCAAGCGGGGCATCGACGCCTACGACCGCAAGCACTGGGACGAGGTCGTGCGCTACATGCGCGAGGCGGCGGCGGCCAATCCCGCCGAGGGAGAGCGGATCAAGCTCTACGGACTGCGCTTCGAGACGTACTTCCCGCACTTCTACCTCGGCGCCGCCTTCCTGAACCTCGGGAAGTGTCCGGAGGCCGTCCAGGCCTTCAAGGTCTCCGCGTCGCAGGGTGCGATTCGCAGCTCGCCGAAGTACGCGGAGCTCGTGGACGGGCTCAAGTCGTGCGAAGGCTCGGCGCCGCCGCCCGCGCCCGTCTCCACCCCCGTCGCGACGCCTCCGCCGTCCACCACCGTCGCCACCCCGCCGCCCACCCTTCCGCCGGCGACCCAGCCGCCGCCCACGACTCTGCCCCCGCCCGCTCTCGCGACACCCGCCCCCGCGCCGCCGCCCACGACGGCTCCTACGGCAGCGCCCCGGGGGCCCGACAGGCGCCTCCCGCCGAGCTGCTCAACGGCGCGCGCGCCTACTTCGACGGGCAGTACGAAAAAGCCGTCGCCCTTCTCGCCCGGACGTCGGACCTGAAGGGCCGCTCCGCCGCGCAGTCGCTCCTCCTGCGGTCGGCGGCCCGGTTCGCCCTCTACAGGGCCGGGGGCGAGAAGGACGCCGAGCTGCGCCGGCTCGCCGCCGAGGACGCGGCGGCCGCGCGGCGCGCCGACCCGTCGCTCCTTCCCGACGCCGACGCGTTCTCGCCGCAGTTCGCGGAGTTCTTCCGGTCGAGCCGTTAGGCGCCCGCCGTCAGGCCGACAGATCCTCGCCCGAGGGGAAGCCGTGCTGCTGCCGGCCGGGAGGCCCTTCGTCCCGCATCGACGTCTTGTAGAGCTCGAAGCGGCCGTCGGCCGCGGTGGCACGCACGCTCGCGCAGAGCGCGTCCATCTCCGGCGCGCTCATCGGCGTGAATCCGCGGGCGACGCGAAGGTTCTGGCGGAGCACCGCCGGCGAGTCGATGCCGCTGACCGTGGTCGCGACGGGCAGGCTCATCGCGTAGCGAAGCCCTTCCTCGGCCTTGATCACCCGCTTCTTCACCGGGTCGCCTTCGCCGCACAGGCTCTTCATGCCGATGGCGGCGATGCCGCGCTGGACGAGCTCGGGCAGCACCTTGCGCTCGAAGCTCCGGAAGCTCGAATCGAAGCAGTTGAGCGGGAGCTGCACGGCGTCGAACGGGTAGTCGTGGGCGAGCATGCGGAGGTGGAGGGAGGGGTCCTTGTGGCCCGTGAAGCCGACGAAGCGCGTCTTGCCCTCGCGCTTGGCCTGGTCGAGCGCCTCGATCGCTCCTCCCGCCGCGAAGTGAAGGTCCGGGTCGTTCTCGTAGACGACCTCGTGGATCTGCCAGAGGTCCAGGTGGTCGGTCTTGAGCCGCCGGAGCGACTGCTCGAGCTGGCGCATCGCCGTCTTGCGGTCGCGGCCGTGCGTGCAGACCTTGGTCATCAGGAAGACCTTCTCGCGGCGGCCGCGGAGACCCTCGCCCATGAGCGTCTCGCTACGGCCCTCGTGGTACTCCCACGCGTTGTCCATGAACGTCACGCCCGCGTCCACGGCCTGCTGCACGAGGCGCACCGCGTCCTCCTTGCGCTTCACGGTGCCGAGGTGGAACCCGCCGAGGCCGAGGGCGCTCACCTCGACGCCGGTACGGCCGAACTTCCGGAGGGGGATGGGCTGGTCGGCGCTCACGAGGACCTCCACTCGGATCATAGCCGCAGCGCGACCGGCGCACACCATCTTCCGGGGTGAGCGCTCTCAGGAGGCGGGGTTCGCTGGAGACGACGGCCGCGCGGTGAGCGCGCGTGCGCGGCGATATTCCGCCTGGGCTTCCTCGGCGCGGCCGAGGGCATCGAGCAGCCGCGCCAGCTCGAGCCTCTTCTTCGATCCTCGCGGATGACGCTCGACGTACCGCCGCAAGGTGGCGAGGCGACGGGTCTCGCGCGGTGTCGAGGCTCGCGCCGGTCCGACGACGCGCGAACCGGGCGGCTCCTCGACCGAGGCCGGCAGGGATCCCGAGAGCAGCGTCCGCAGCCGCGTCCCGAGGATGCCGCGCGCGTACTGCAGCCGCTTGCGGACGCTCTCCGAGGTCAGCTCCAGCTGCTGCGCGATGTCCCGGTCGGGCATCTCCCGGAAGACGCGCAGGACGACGGGCTGCCGAAGCCGGGGCGGGAGGTCGTCGATCGCGTGACGAAGGCACGAGGTCAGCTCTCGCCGCAGCAGCGCTTCCTCCGGGGAGTGCGGCCCGGACGAGATCTCCGAAGGGGGCTCGGGCTCCCCGAGACCGTGCACGAGGCGCGCGCGGCGCCGCCGCTCGCGATGGAAGTCCATGCAGACGTTGTGGGTGAGACGCAGCAGCCACGCGCGAACGTCGGCGAGACCGCTCACCTGGCCCGGCAGCAGCTCCCGCGTCTTGAGCATCGCGGTGCTCAGCGCGTCCTCGGCATCCTGGGTGCGCCCGCCCATCCATCGCCGGCAACGGCGGCGCAGCTCGTCCTGATGCCGCTGCCACAGCTGCCACAGCGCCGTCGAATCGCCGGCGGTCAACCGCCGCACGAGCGGCGCATCCGAGGGAGGGTTCTCCATGGCTCCGCACGATCTCGGCATCGGAGCTCCCGAACGAGGGACGGAAGATCCCGGTGAGGACCTGTAAATCCTACCGAGGCCGAACGCGCAGGCTCGGCTCGAAGGTCGAGGGAGGGAAAACCGCGAAAAGAATATCACATTGCGCGCGCGCCAAACGTCTTTATTGGGTCGGAAGTAATCACAGTCGGACCCAGAAACCAAAGAAGAGAGACGAGACACATCCGCACGCATCAGCACCGTCGCCCGGCGAGCGGCGGACGAGACCGCGGCGGACACCAAGAGGAGGAGGTACATGCTGAAGCGTGCGCCATTGTTCGTCCTGGCGTGGGGGCTCGCCCTCTCGACGCCGATCGCGGCAGAGATCGGCCGATCGCCGGCGCGCGACGCCAACCGGCGCGCCGTGGACAAAGCTCGGGCCGAGGCAGCGGCGAGGCAGATCCTCGACGAGGTGATGACACAGCCGGAGGTCGCCGCCGCGATCGCAGAGAGCACCGACGCGCCCGGAGACCTGTGCGCGATCGCCGTCATTCCCGGCCCCGCCGCCAGCCCCGACATCCGCTTGTCGATACTGAACCTGGGCAGCGGCGACATCGGCTTCGCGACCATCGATCCGTTCCTCGCCCTGGGCGCGCAGTCGCTGATCATCGAGTCCATCTTCGACCCCACGCCTCCCTCGGGAGGCACGCTCACGGTCGAGTACCCGGCCAACGGCGGCGGCCTCGGGCCCGCCGTCCTCAGCTTCAGCGGATTCGGAACGCTGCAGGGCGCGTCGTTCAACATGGACCCCGATACCTACGACAACCCGAACTTCGGGGCGAGCGTCCTGCAGATGAATCGCACCGTCGTCGAGCTCGCCTACGACGGCGGACGGCGGTGCCGAGGAGCTCTCGCCTTCAACTCCACGGCGAACTCGCAGGTCGGCTTCATCACGCAAACCTCGCCCTAGGCGGCCGTCGGAAGCGGATGCGGTCGCTCGTACTCGAACGGAGCCAGTTGCCGGGCGTGAAATTCTCTTGGCGTACGAAGTCTTGTCGATTGGTTCGAACGGCGAGCCCGGGACGCCCCGGGAGCGCTCGAAGAAATCTTGGGGGGTTCGGTGCGCACTATGAAGTTTCGACGAATCCATTGGCTGGCCGCCGCGATCGGCCTGGCGGGAGCGGCGGTTCCGTTCGCGCCCACGAGCTTCCTGGCCTCGAGAAGGGAAGCGGTCGACGACACGGCGCGTCGGGGGCGACTGGTGACCGCGGGCGCGACGTCGTTCGGGCCGCGGCAGTCGAGCCCGGTGGCGCTGGCGAGCGACGACAACACCCTCGTGAACGTCAATCCGGAGAGCAACAGCGTCACCGTCTTCGACGTGACCACCGACCAGCCGGACAAGCTGGCCGAGGTGGCCGTCGGGCGTGATCCCAGCAGCGTCGCCATCTCCCCGGAAGGCGATCGGGCGTACGTCACGAACGCGCTGGACGGGACGATCTCCGTCGTGCGGCTCAAGAGTCCCAACATCTACTCGGTCTCCGCGACCGTCGGCGCCGGGGCCGAGCCACAGGCCGTGGCCGTCTCGCCCAACGGCACGCGCCTCTACGTGGCCAACTCGGCTTCGAACAACCTCATGGTCTTCGACGCGACCAAGGCCGCTCCCAAGAAGCTGGCCACCATCGACCTGAGCCCCTATGGAACCGCCCCGCGCGCGATCGGCATCACGAACGACGGCGATACGAGCGACACCGACGAGACGGTCTTCGTCGCGCTCTTCTTCGGCCAGCTCCGGCCGGGGAAGACGGCCACGCAAGAGGGCGAGGACGACGAGCGGGAGGGACGCGTCGTCGCGATCTCGGCCGCGACCAACGCGCCCCTCGGCGCGCCGAACCCGATCGTCCTCCGGCCGATCACGAGCACCGGCTTCAACTCGAACGGCCGCCTCGCGCCCGGACCGGGGCAGGTCCCCGCTGTCCCCTCCACCAATCCCCAGACCTTCAACACCGCGACCGGCTGCTACCCGAACCAGCTCGCCGCCGTGGCGATCCACCCGGTGCAGGCGCGCGCCTACCTCGTAGGCACCGGTGCCTCGCCGAACGGCCCCTTCCGCTTCAACTCGAACGCGCAGGGGATGGTTTCGGTGTTCAGCACCGCGACCCGGCTGGAGCTCGTAGCGGGACAGACCGACCCCACCGTCCGCCGGACGGCGCCCCTCAACCTGGACCAGGGCGTGAACCTCGCCACGACACCCGCGCCGCGGCTGTTCTTCACGAACCCCGTGGCCATGGCCTTCAGGCCCAACGGCTCCGACGCCTGGATCGCCGTCCAGCAGTCTGACGTCCTCGTTCGCGTCGTGGTCGGCGGGAGCGGCGTCCCCACGATCAGCGCGCCCCTCGTGGCCGGACCGAGCGCGATCGTGCGCGTCGACCTGCAAGCGACCACCGGCACCGAGATCCAGGGCAAGGCTCCGCGGGGCCTCGCCATCAACAGCACGGGAGACCGCGCCTACGTCTTCAACTTCGTCAGCCGGTCGATCACCGTCGTGAACATCTCGAACCCGACGGCGCCCGCCATCGCCGGAACGGCCCGCGCGTCCGACCTGCCCACGGACGGAACGCTCGCGGCCTTCGTCCACCTCGGGGAGGAGCTCTTCTACACGGGCCGCGGTCCGCAGGGCCGGATGTCCCAGGAAGCGTGGGGAGCCTGCATCGTCTGCCATCCCGGCGGGCGCAGCGACAACGCGACCTGGATGTTCGAGGCCGGACCGCGCCAGACGATCCCGCTCGACGGCATGTTCAGCAAGGTCGACTTCCGCGACCAGCGCATCCTCAACTGGAGCGCGGTGCGCGACGAGAACCAGGACTTCGAGCTCAACACGCGCGGCGTGTTCGGCGGGCGCGGGCTCATCGACGACGACCGCCTGTTCCTGGCGATCGGCGGGGCGAGCGGAGCCGGGCCGGCCGACACCGCCCTCATCGAGCAGTTCCAGCAGGCGACCGGAGCAGTGGGCACCACGAACGACCTCGCCGGCGGTGGATCGCTGCCGGCCCTCCTCGGAGCCCGCCGCGACTTCGCCGTCGCCACTCTCTCCGACGACCGCGTCTTCGTGATCGGAGGCCGCTCAGGCGCGGGCGCGGGGGCGCTCGTGGGCGCGGGCACGGCAGTGCTCGAGCTCAACCCGCGCACGAACACGATCGTCCCGAGAAACTCCATCGGGTTCACCCTGCGCCACTCGCTCGGGGCGGCCGCGGTCAAGACGAGGCAGGGGCCCCGGATCTACGCGGTGGGCGGCTACGCCAGCACGTCGCCCGCGGCGCTTCCCGTGCCCCTCGTGCAGGAGTACAACCCGGCCGCCAACACCTGGCGTACGGTGGCGGCGCTGCCCACGGCGGTCGCGCAGTTCGGCATCGCCGTCGCGGGCGGGATCAACACCGCGGAGCCGCGCGAGCTCATCCACGTGGTCTCCGGCAACACCGGCTCCGAGGGCGCGCCCTCGGTCGCCAACCCGAACCCCGTCCAGCGATTCCAGGCCGATCCCGCGGGCGCGGGAGCCTGGGCCACGTTCAGCCCCGTGGGGCTGACGCTCCGCCGGAACCACGGCGCGGCCGGCGTCCTGCGCGGCGTCTCGTCGCGCGTCTTCGTGATCGGCGGACAGGATGCCGGCGGCATCGTGCTCGATGCCGTCGAGGAGTACCAGGCCCAGGGAGTGGCGGTCGTCGCGACACCCCACACGCCGCTGCCCGGGGCGCGCGCCCGCTTCGGCATCGCCGGGTCGCTGAGTGGCAACCAGATCTACGTCGTGGGCGGGACCGACGCCGCGGGGGCCGACCAGACGACCGTCCTCGAATACACCGTCGGCGTGAACGGCCTCGTCGCGGGGCCGCCCGGGACGCCGAGCGGGGCCTGGGTCACTCGGGCCAACCTCTCGGCCGCGCGCCGCGAGCTGCAGCTCTCGAATCCGCCGGGGGTGACGAACTTCCTGCCCGCGCGCAGCGGCTCCCGCGACGCGCGCCAGGACGCGATCGCCGCGTTCATCGCGTTCAACGTACGCTCGAGCCGCACGCCGGAGGACGCGAACGGCCCCGGTCCGGTGCACGGCCGGCAGCTGTTCGGCCAGGTCGGTCTCGTGGTTCCCGGGTTCAGCTGCGCGACGTGCCACGGCGGTCCGAAGTGGACGCGCTCGCGGGTGGACTATGCCCCGCCGCCGTCGCCGGACGTCGGGCTGGGCCTCGGCAACGAGAGGGTCATCGGCGCCGAGCTGCGCCAGTCGGCGAGCCAGGGGCCGAACGTCCTCATCAACGTGGGAACGTTCACGCTCGGGGGCGGGCGCACGAACGAGCTCCGCTTCAACGCCGCCGACATCAGCCAGGCCATACCACCGCTGGGCGCGAACGGCTTCAACATCCCGTCCGTGCTGAGCGTCCACGAGACGGCGCCGTACTTTTACAGCGGCCTCGCCCAGACGCTCGACCAGGTGCTGGACGGATCGCACGACACCAACGGGGGGGTACGGCACCACTTCGTCGCCGATCCCGCGCAGCGCGCGGACCTCATCCACTTCCTGCGATCGATCGACCAGACGACGCCGACGTTCCCGTAGCCGCGTTCCGGCACCCTTCTCGGACGAGGCCGCCCGTGCCACGAGCCCCGGGCGGCCTCCTTTTTTGCCGCCCTCCCCAGTCGGGAAACCCATCGGAACAAAACACACTGCCCTCCGAAGCATCCCATTCGAGGGCAAGGGCATATGCGAGTGGCCTGGATGTTGCACAAAGACCAGGCGGGGGGACGAACGGCCGGATCGTGAATCCCGGCGAAAGGAGCGACCCGTATGGTCGGCCGAAAGGTCTACGTGCTCATCGCGAGTGGCGGGCTGCTCGCCGCTTCTTCGACGGTGGTGGCCCAACGGTGGGGCCGCGAAGCGGAGCCTCGCAACGGCGCGTGCTTCTACGAGGACGCGGACTACGGCGGGAACTACTTCTGCGTCCGCAGCGGCCAGAGTCTCGACTCCCTGCCCAACGACATGAACGACCGCATCTCTTCGATCAGGGTGTTCGGTGACGCCGACGTGACCGTCTTCCGGGACTACTCCTACCAGGGCAGCGCGACGCGGTTCGACTACGACGTGCCGAACTTGCGCCAGGGGAACTGGAACGACCGCATCTCGTCGGTCCAGGTCCGGCGGACCTACTCGGGCTACCGCGACGACGGCTATTACGGCGGCTCGGGCCGCACCGGCCGCTACGCGGACCGCGCGGACCGGATCGTCCAGCGGGCCTACGAGGACATGCTCGGCCGCGAGCCGGACGCCGAGGGTCTTCAGACCTATCGCAGCCACATCCTCGACGACGGGTGGAGCGAGGCGCAGGTGCGCGAGCACATCCGGCGGAGCACCGAGTACAAGGAGCGGGCTTCCGACTCCTACTACGGCGGACGATACGGTACGACGCAGCAGCGCGCGGAAGACGTCGTCCGCCGCGCCTACCTGAACGTCCTCAACCGGGAGCCGGACGCGAACGCGCGCGGCTACGTGGACCGGGTGCTTCGCGACAACTGGACCCAGCAGGACGTGGAGCGCGACCTTCGCCAGAGCCAGGAGTACCGCAACAACCGGATCCGCTAGCCGGCTCGGGGGAGGCCAGGAACCGAGGAAAGCAGAGCACCCTGTGTACGGGGCCGCCCGCGCCGAGAGGCGCGGGCGGCCTCTCATCTTCCGCTGCCATGGCGGCGCCTGAAGCGCCGCACCTTGGCGAGGTTCCCGCAATCCTCCATCGTGCACCACCGCCGCCTGCGGCTCCGGCTGCGGTCGAGGAAGAGCCAGCCGCAGCCCTCGCCGTCACACTGGCGCACGCGTCGCGTCTCGCCGGAGGTGAGGAGCAGGGCCGCGGCGCGCCCCACCGGCCAGAGCGGCGACTCGAGCGCCGCCGCGGGATCGCGCCACTCCCAGCGCAGGACGCCGCTTCGCGAGGCGAGGCTCTCCCGATTCCGGGCTTCCAGGATTTCGGCGTTCACAATGTCGAGGTCGGTGGGCGAGGGACGCCGGGACGCGCCGAGCGCGCGGATCGTCCGGTGAAGCGCCTCGCGGAAGACGAGGGCGCGCTCGAGTGCCATGCGCGCTTCGCGGGGACGGGCCCGGCCGTGGCGGAGGAGGTCCCGGCCCGCCCCGTCGTCCACGAGCCCCCGGTGAAGGGCGAACGCTACGAGATCGGCGTAGGACGAGAGCTTGTCGTCTTTCACACGCGTTCGGTCACCGCGTCCCCCCCGCACCCGTCCGCCGACGGTGTTCACGAAGTCGATCGCGGGATCGCCGCCGACGAGCTTCATCCGTCCCGCGGGGGAGCCGGCGGCTTCGGGCAGCATTGCCCATCGTAACCCGATCGAGAGTCTTGACAGGTTACGAGGGAGGCGATAGGTTCGTAACCAGTCAAAGGCAGCATGGGGGTTACGAGGAGGGAGCATGATCGCGCGGAGCTGGGACGGCTTCACCAAGGCCTGGCTCGCCGACACCTACGGCGACTACATCCGCGAGACCGGGCTTCGGGACCTGGCCGCGACCGTGGGCAACCGCGGCGCCTACC
>JBKPBQ010000445.1:0-4048 GCA_046726955.1 Acidobacteriota bacterium | reverse complement strand
CGGGAACGAGCGGTCCTCTACGCACGGTCAAGGTCCCGGCGCCCTTCGCGCCCGTCTTCACCGCCGCCCAGGACTACGTGAGCCGCTACTTCCGCGACCGGGCGGAGGACCCGGAGAAGGGCACGATCTCCATCTCCGGCGAGCGCTACATCCTGGTGCGCGCCGCCTCCATGTCCGTAGAGTTCTTCGACCTCGTGAGCTCGCTCTACCAGGACAAGGGCGCCGACGAAGCGCGCACGGTCGCGAGCAACCTGCTCTTCGACACCGCGCACGCCATCGGCAAGGCCGACGCGCGCATCTTCCGCGAGAAGATGGGCGTCACGGACCCGATCGAGAGGCTCTCCGCGGGACCCGTGCACTTCGCCTACGCGGGCTGGGCCTTCGTGGACATCCTGCCGGAGTCGCGTCCCTCGCCCGACGAGGAGTACTTCCTCGTCTACGATCACCCGTTCAGCTTCGAGTCGCACGCCTGGCTGAGCCACGGGCGCACGAGCCCGGCCCCCGTCTGCATCATGAACGCGGGCTACTCCTCCGGCTGGTGCGAGGAGAGCTTCGGCGTGCCGCTCGTGGCGGTGGAGACGGAGTGCCTGGCCTCGGGAGGAGAGCGCTGCCGCTTCATCATGGCCCCGCCCTCGCGCATCGAGGAGCACCTCGCGCGGTTCTGGCGGGGATCGGGGGAAGCCGAGACCCCGCGCCGCCCGGCCACGGTGAGCGTCCCCGAGTTCTTCCACCGCAAGCGCCTCGAGGACGACCTGCGCCGCCAGCAGCAGAGCCTGGAGGACCGCGTGCGCGAGCGCACGGCCGACCTCGAGGCCGCCAACGATCGGCTGCGCGCCGAGGTCGCGGAGAGGAAGACCGCGGAGGAGAAGCTGCGCGCCTCGGAGGACCGCTTCGCCCGCGCCTTCCGCCTGAGCCCCGCCTCCATCACGATCACCGCGCTCGACGACGGGAGGTTCCTCGACGTCAACGACAGCTTCGTGCGCTTCATCGGGTACTCCCGCGAGGTCCTCATCGGCCGCACGTCGATCGAGCTCGGGATCTGGTCCGACCCCGCGGAGCGCGACCGGCTGCTTCAGGTCCTGCGCGCGGGCGAGCGGATCTCCGAGGTCGAGGCCGCCTTCGTCACCGCGAGCGGCGAGCGGCGGCAGGTGCTGCTCTCCGCGGAGGTGATCGACCTCTCCAGCCGGCGCTGCCTGCTCTCGCTCCTCCAGGACGTGACGGACCGGAGGCGCACGGAGGAGGCGCTCCGCCTCGCCCAGAAGATGGAGAGCCTGGGAGTCCTCGCGGGAGGCATCGCCCACGACTTCAACAACCTCCTCGCGGTGATGCTCGGGCACAACGCGCTCGTCCTCACCAGGCTCGCGGAAGGGTCGGTGGAGCACCAGCACGTGCTGAAGGCGATGGCCGCGGTCGAGCGGGCCGCCGTCCTCACCAAGCAGATGCTCGCCTACTCGGGCCGCGGCCACTTCGAGATCCGCCCCACGGACCTCAACGAGCTCGTGCGCCAGAACGTGAACCTCCTCGGGGCCGCGCTGCCCAAGAACGTGACGCTCACCGGGCGCTACGACGACGCGATCCCTCCCATCGCCGCCGACGCCGGCCAGCTCCAGCAGGTCGTGATGAACCTCATCATGAACGCGGCCGAGGCCATCGGAGAGCGGACGGGACATGTCGGCATCACGACGGGCGTGCGCGACGTGGGACCGGGGGACCTGAGCGTGCGCAGCCCCACCGGCGAGGCTCTGGCTCCGGGACGGTACGTCGTGCTCGAGGCGACCGACGACGGCGCGGGCATGGACGAGGCGATGCTCTCGCGGATCTTCGAGCCCTTCTTCACGACCAAGAGCACGGGGCGCGGCCTCGGCCTCGCCGCCACCCAGGGCATCGTGCGCGGCCACCAGGGCGGACTGCGCGTGGAGAGCGCGCCGGGAGCGGGGACGACGTTCACGCTCCTCTTCCCCGCCAGCCAGGACTCGTCGGACGAGCGGCGCGCGCAGGCCTCCGCCTCCCCGCGCGAGCTCGTGCTCGTCGTGGACGACGAGGAGGCGGTGCGCGAGGTCATCCATTCCGTTCTCGAGGTCGCCGGCTTCGACACACTCATCGCGCCGGACGGCGCCGCCGCGGTCGAGCTCTTTCGCGCGAACGGCGCGGAGATCGGCCTCGTGCTGCTCGACCTCTCCATGCCCGGGCTCTCCGGAGAGCAGACGTTCGAGGAGCTGCGCCGGCTGGACCCGACGGTGCGCGTGCTGCTCTCCTCGGGGTACTCGGAGGCGGAGGCCACGCGGCGGTTCGTGGGCCGCGGCCTCGCCGGCTTCATCCAGAAGCCCTACCGGCCCGAGCAGCTCGTGGACGCGGTGCGGCGCGCGCTCCGGGAGTAGAATCCGGAGAGAGACGAAGAGCATCGTCCATCCGACTGGACGGGAGGCCGCCATGCCATTCACGAGCCCGGGAGGAACGCCGCGGTATCCGACGCGCGCGGAGATCCGGCACGACGAGCAGGAGCTCGCGCAGGCCATCCTCGACGGCGCCCACGCCCGCCCGGAGCAGGCCTTCGGCGAGTACTTCGAGGGCCGCCGCGCCTCCTGCGCGCTGGGCGCGGCCTATGAGGGCATGTACCACCTGCCGCTCGAGGCCACGGGCATCCGCCCCAAGCACCTGGAGCGGCTGTTCGACTGCCTCGAGAACACGCTGCGCACGTGCCCGGAGGGGTGCAAGAAGAGGCTCGCGCTGGGGGCGATGATCCTGCACCTCAACGACGACCACCACTGGACGCGCGAGGCGATCGCGCAGTGGGTGGCGCCCCCCGACGCCCCGCCCGCCCCGGGCACTCCCCCCTCCGGCGCACCCCTCGGCTGATTCGTTAGGCGCCGCCGGATCCGGTCCAGGCCCTACTTCTCCCGGTAGAGCACCAGCCGGAAGCCGTCGGGATCCTGCACCGCGAAGCTGCGGCCTCCGTACTCGTCCTTGGGCTCGGAGGCCAGGCGGAATCCCGCGCCCTTGACCCGCTGGGCCAGCGCGTCCACGTCCTGCGCGGTGTCGCACCACACGCTGAACCCCACGCCTTTCGTCCGGTCGCGTCCCTTGGCCCAGTCGTCCTGGGAGAGGCCCAGCTCGCACCGGCCAGCGAGGAGCATGACGCCCAGCGTCTGGCCGGCGTCGTTCTTCCAGCGCTCTTTTTCCATGAAACCGAGAGCATCCGTGTAGAACCGGATGCTGCGCTCGAGGTCGTTCACGGTGAGCGAGGGGACCGTGGCCCGCAGCCGGAGCGACTCGGGGCCCCGCCTCGCCACGAAGGCGCGAGAAGCGCCGCCGGAGGCGGGCCGCGCCCGCCGGGCGGACCGTGTGGACGCATGGCGAGCGGCCGGCTTTGTCCGGCCGGCGGTCTTTCGCGTGCGGGAAGGATTGCGCTTCGCCATGATGGGACTCCTTTCGGCTCGCTCTACCCTACCACCCGGCGGGCCGCGACCGCCTGCACGATCGCCTCTCCGTGGAACCGCCCATTCTCAATGAAGATCCGTCCGGTCTCCCGGCCGGAGACGACGGAGCCCGCCATGAAGAGACCGGGCACGTTCGTCTCGAACGTCGCCGGGTCGAGCTGCGGCTTGAGGGACTCCGGGTCCACGACGATGCCGGCACGGCGGAAGAGCTCCGCCTCCGGGTGATAGCCGGTCAGGAGGAAGACGAAGTCGGCGGGCAGCTCGTCGCGCCCCAGGCCGAAGTCCACCACTGCCGTGCCCGGACGGATTTCGACCACCCGCGTGCCGAAGCGCGCGGCGATCGCCCCGTCCTTGATGCGGTTCTCGACGTCGGGCTTGATCCAGTATTTCACCGAATCCGAGATCCGTTCCCTGTGGTGCACGAGCGTGACCGTGGCCCCCGCCCGCACGAGCTCAAGCGCGGCGATGGCGGCCGAGTTCTTTCCCCCCACCACGATCACTTTCTTTCGGTAGAAAGGATGCGGCTCGTCGTAGTAATGGGAGACATGCGGCAGGTCCTCGCCGGGGATGCCCAGCCGGTTCGGGTGGTCGTAGTAGCCGGTGGCGAACAC
>JBKPBQ010000444.1:0-14889 GCA_046726955.1 Acidobacteriota bacterium | reverse complement strand
AGCAAGACAAGGACCTTCCCGCCCGGATCGCGGCGCATCCCGCCTTCCGGGGCTGGCCGCTCCTCGTCCTCACCGACGAGCCGAAGCGCGCGGTCCGAAGCTCCATGAACTTCCTGTGGACGACCTACACGCGCTTCGAGCCCGCCGCCGACATCCACGCGGCGGCGACGCGCGTCGTCCGCCACCACCTCGTCCACGAGCCGCCGATCGTGATCGACGCGCGCCGGAAGCCGTCGCTGCCGAAGGAGCTCTCGTGCGATCCCGAGACCGCGGCCACGGTGAGCCGGCGCTGGCGCGAGTACTTCCCCGCCGGCGGCGTCGAGATGGGCGACTCGGAATCGGGCCACCTCGACCGGGTCTAGCAGGGTGCTGAAAAAGCAGCCGTCGACAGGCGCCCGCGCGGTGTCGCGCGCCGCGTGAGGACACTTTTCATCACCCTGCTCTAGACGGCTACTCGGCGACGTTCTCCTGGAAGCGCGGCTCCGACCGCACGCCCTCGAGCGCCGGCTCGATCCGGGCCCGGGCCTTGTTGAACCGCGGAAGCCCCTTGACCGCCTTCTCGAGCGACTCGAGGGCGGTCGGGACGTCGCCGCGGAGCGCGTAGGCGCAGGCCGCGTAGTAGCGCGTGAAGGGATCGTCGGCGCCGGTGCGCAGCCGGCGCTCGAAGGCCTCGATCGACAGGTCGAGGGCGGCCCGTCCCGCGGCGGCGTCCCCCAGCCGGATGTGCACCTCGCCGAGCCGCTGGTGCACTTCAATGAAGATGCGGCCCCGGAGCGCGTGGTCCACCCGGCGCAGGAAGTCCAGCTCGCGCTCGAACTGGTGCTTGGCCTCGGCGTACCGCCCCTGCAGGGCATAGATCTGTCCCAGCCGGACGTAGGCGCCGGCGATCACGACGCCGGCCTTGCCGGACAGGAACTCCTCCTGCGAGACGACGGCCCGCCAGGCCGCCGCTTCCGCGCGCGGGAAGTCGCGCGCGAGGGCCGCGCAGTGGGCGAGCTGGAGCGCCGTCCACCCCGCCTGGGGGTTGAGCGTCAGGGCCTTCTCGTAGAAGTCGATGCCCTTCGCGAAGTCCCCCCGGCCGATGAAGTGCACCCGCCCCAGGCCGGAGTAGGCGCTCGCGTCTCCGGGGTCGAGGGAGAGCGCGCGCTCCAGGGCCTCGATCGCCTCCTCGTCGCGGCCGAGGGCGGCCAGCGGGCCCGCGAGCTCGCGCCAGGCGTGGCCGAAGCGCGGCCGGAGCTCGATCGCCTTGCGGATGCTCGCGATCGAGCGCTCGTTGAGCTCGGGCATCCCGAAGTACGTGGCCTTCACCTCGTAGGCGCTGCCGAGCTCGGCGTGGGCCCGCGCGTAGAGCGGATCGAGGCTCACCGCACGCTCGAAGAAGAGGATCGCCCGGTCGAGCGACTCCGGCGTCTCGGCCCGGAAGTTCAGGAGGCCCTTCGTGTACGCCTCGTAGGCCTCGACGCTCTGCGTCTCCTCCTCGTCGGCGCCCGGCGCCACGGGCACCCGCAGCCGCAGCCCCGCGGACAGCTCGGAGACGATGCGGTCCTGCAGGGCGAAGACGTCGTCCATCCGGCCGTCGGCCTTGAGCGTCTGGACCACCGATCCCGCGTCCGTCTCCGTGAGGGATGCGGTGGCCCGGACGAGGTCCCCCGCCCGCTGGTAGGCACCGCTCACCACCAGGCCCGCCCCCACCTCGCGGCCGAGCCGGACGGCGAGCCCCTCGTCGGGAGGGCCCCCCATCTTCCGCAGGACCTCGACGACCCGCTCGCGCGACACCACCGCGAGCCCGGGCACGGACTTGAGGTCGGCCGCCACGGTCTCCGCGATGCCCGTGCCCAGCCAGTCGTCCTCCGGCCGGCCCGTGATGTTGGCGAAGCTCATCACCGCCACCGTCCGCTCCTCGCGGGGAGGAGCCGCCGGCCGGGGACGGGCGGTGCCGAGAGCGTCGATGCGGTTCAGCACGTCGCGCATGCCCGCCGGCCGCTGCTCGCGGTCCTTGGCGAGCATGTCGAAGACGAGCCGTTCCAGCTCGGGCGAGACCGCCTCTCCGTCGCGAACGAGCGCCGGCGGCTCCTCGCGCAGGATCGAGGCGAGCAGCTCCACGGCCGTCTTACCGGAGAAGGGGCGGCGCCCCGAGAGGAGCTCGTAGAGCACGACGCCCAGCGAGAAGACGTCGCTCCGCGCGTCGATCTCCTCGCCCCGCGCCTGCTCGGGCGACATGTACGCGATCGTGCCCAGGAGCGCCCCCGGCATCTCGAAGCCGCGGTGGCGGCCGCTCCAGGTCGCGGTGTCGTCGCCCACCGGGGCCACGTACTTGGCGAGGCCGAAGTCGAGCACCTTGGCTCGGCCGGAGTCGGTGACGATGACATTCCCCGGCTTGACGTCGCGGTGGACGACGCCGCGGTCGTGGGCCTCGGAGAGCGCGTCCGCCACCTGCCGCACGAGGCCGAGCGCCTCCGGCACCGTGAGCCGCTTGTAGTCGGCGAGCGCGGCGAGCGTGCGGCCGGCCACGTACTCCATCGCGATGAAGGTGCGCTTCTCCCCGTCGCACTCGGTCTCGCCGATCTCGTAGATGACCGCGATGTTGGGGTGGTTGAGCACGGAGGCCACGCGCGCCTCGCGCAAGAGGCGGGCCCCCGCCTCGCAGTCCGCCGCCTCCTTTCCGGAGAGCATCTTGAGGGCGACGAGACGGCGAAGGTTCAGGTCCTCGGCGAGGTAGACCTCGCCCATGGCTCCCGCACCGAGCTTCGCCGTCACGCGGAAGTGGGAGACCGTCTCGCCGACCATGTCCTTCGATTATGTCCCCGCGGGGCGCAGCGAGACGGCCGCGGCCCGGTCAGACCTCGATCGTCCGCCCCCGGCCCGTGCGCGCCGCCTCCGCGACCACGAAGCCCGCGACCGCCGCGTCCTGGATGCCGACACCCGTGAGGTCCGCGACCGTGATCTCGTCCAGCCGCTCCCGCCCCGGCTTCGCGCCGGTGACGAGCTCCCCGAGCTCGCCGTACACGTCCTCCGCCTTGATCGCCCCGGCCTCCACCGCGTGGTGGATCTCGCCGTAGGAGAGGCACTGCGCGAGCGAGTCCGCGACGATCCGGTCCGCCTTGGCGAGGACGAGCGCGAAGACCTCCTGCTTCCCCGGCGCGTCCGAGCCCACGGCCGTGATGTGCGTCCCCTTCATCACCCAGTCCTCGCGCACCAGCGGCTCGGAGGTCGGCGTCGTGGTGATGAGCACCTCCGACCCCTCCACCGCCTGGTAGACCGCGCCCGTCGGCTCCACGGGAAGCGAGAAGCGCTCCTGCATCTCGCGGGCGTACGTGGTCGCCCTCTCCTCCGAGCGGCTCCAGACGACGACGCGCTGGGGCTTGCGCACGAGCAGCAGCGCCTCGAGCTGGTAGCGCGCCTGCACGCCCGCGCCCAGGACGCCCACCTGCGTGACCAGCGGGTTCGCGAGGAGATCGGCGGCGAGAGCGCCCGCGGCGCCGGTGCGGAGGTCGGTGAGGTAGCCGTTGTCGAAGAGCACGGCCTCCAGGTACCCGGTGACCGCGTCGAAGACGAGCATGACGCCGCTGCCCGACGGGCGTCCCGCCTTGACGTTTGCAGGGAAGCTGCCCGCCTCCTTGAGCACGAAGCTCGGCGCCCCGTGGAGGTAGGCCGCCTTGACGTGGACCTCGCCCGCCCCCTCCGGCATGTCGAGTGCGATCACCCCGGGAAGAGTGGCCTCCCCGCGGCCGAGGCGGGCGAAGGCCTCCTTCACCTCGCGCAACGCCTGGCGAGGGCCGATCAGCTCGCGGATCTCGGGCTCGAGAAGAAGGCGGACGGGGCGACCCATCGGCATGCAGATTCTAACAGGCCACTGGCGGAGATCGGGGCGATCGATCACCGAGGAGCGCGCGGGCGAGCGCGCAGATTTCGCGCGCGTAGCCGGAGGGATCGTCGACCATGGGACGGTGTCCCCAGCGGCCGGGCAGGCTCACGAGCGCGCCGGGCAGCAGCCGCCGGAAGGCCTCGACGCCGCGGACGGGCAGGACGCGGTCCTTCTCCCCCCAGAGAATCGCGGCGGGCAGGGCCAACGGCCGCAGGGACGACTGCCATTCGCGGGTGAGCGCGGGTCGCGTCTGCAGGAGACGGAAGCGGCGCCCCGCACGCGGGGCGTGCAGGATCAGGCCGTCGAAGGCGGCCGCGGCGAACTGCGCGAGCTCGATCGCGATGGAGCCGCCGCGGTCGTGGCCGAGAAGGACGCGCGGACGGTCGGCCTCCTCGATCGCAGGCAGGAGCCCCTCCGCCGTGCGGCGAGGCGTGCGCTCTCGCGGGAGTACGAGCGGATGAAGCACGACGTCCTCGGCGAGCCGCCCGGGGAGGCGGCTCCACGACGCCTCGTCCTCCCCGACGGCGAGGACCGTGATCGTCAGTCGGTCTTCCCGCCCACGATCAGGCGCGCGGACCGCTGGTACGTGAAGTACGCCCACGCCCAGGAGATGAGCACGACGAGCCGGTTGCGGAAGCCGATGAGGAAGAAGATGTGGACGCCGAGCCAGGCGAGCCAGGCGGGCAAGCCCCAGAGGCGCAGCTTGCCGAAGAGCGCGATCCCCGAACGGCGGCCGATCGTGGCGAGCGAGCCCTTGTCCACGTAGTGGAAGGGAACGGGCGGCTCGCCGGAGAGCGCGCGCCGGATGTTTCGCGCCGCGTGCCGGCCCATCTGCATGGCTGCGGGGGCGACGCCGGGGACGAGCGCACCGTCCTGCTCGAAGGCCACGAGGTCGCCGACCACCTGGACCTCCGGATGACCGGGGAGCGTGAGGTCCGGCAAGACCTTCACGCGCCCGGCGCGGTCGAGGGGCGCGCCGAGCGATCGTGCGAGCGGAGAGGCAGCGACCCCCGCGGCCCAGACGATCGTGCGAGCGGCCACGCTCTCCGGGCCCATCTGCACGCCTTCGGCGGAGACCCCCGTGACCGGCATCCCCACCCACACCTGCGCGCCCAGCGCCTCGAGCTGGCGGACGGCGCGGTCGGAGAGGTCGGGCGGATAGGCTGGAAGGATGCGGGGACCCGCCTCCACAAGGATCACGCGCGCCGTGTGGGGGTCGATCCGGCGGAACTCGCGAGACAGGCTGTGGCGCGCGATCTCGGCGAAAGCGCCTGCCATCTCCACTCCCGTGGGACCGCCGCCCACGACCACGAAGGTGAGCCAGGCGCGCCGCCGCTCCGGGTCGTCCTCGCGCTCCGCGGCCTCGAAGGCGAGGAGCGCGCGCCGGCGGATCTCCAGCGCGTCCTCGATCGACTTCAGGCCCGGCGCGAAGGCTTCCCAGTCGTCGTGGCCGAAGTAGGAGTGCGTCGCCCCGGCCGCCACCACGAGGTAGTCGTAGCCGAGCTCGGCCGCGCCCTCGAGCCGCACCCGCCGCCCCGCGACGTCGACCGACTCGACTTCCGCGAGGACGACCGACGTGTTGTCCTGCTTGCGGAGGATCCGCCTGATGGGAGAGGCGATCTCCGCGGGCGAGAGCCCGGCCGTCGCCACCTGGTAGAGCAGCGGCTGGAAGAGGTGGTGGTTGCGGCGGTCGACGACCGTGATCCGCACCGGCGCCCGGCGCAGCCCGCGCGCGGCCTCGAGCCCGCCGAAGCCGGCTCCCACGATCACAACGTGCGGACGCTCGGCCGGAGAAGAGGTCACGACCCGGAGCCTATCCGATCGCACGCGCGGCTGGCCAGCCGAGCGCGCCCGAAGCTTGCGCGTCGCGGGGAGCGTGGGTAGAGTCGCGCAGGATCGGGAGGTCTGGTTGAGCGAGAGTTCAGGAAAGAGGATTGCAGCCGCGCTCGTCCTGTGTGTCGCGGGAGTGCTCGTCTCGGGCCTTTTGCTCCTGCAGCACCACGGCGAGTCCGGAGCTGTGTCAGCCGTGAACCAGGTCTGCGGCGACGGGCAGACCAGCGGCTGCGAGACCGTGGCCCGCAGCTCGTGGTCGAAGGTGGCCGGCCTTCCCCTGGCCGCCGTCGGCCTCTTCTTCTACGGCTCGCTGGTCGTCCTGCTCGTCCTGCTCCTGCTCGGGCCGCCCGAAGCGCGGGAGCCAATCGCCTTCCTCGCTCTCGCGGCCCTCGGGACGGCGCTCGTGCTCGACCTCGCGCTCTTCGGAGTGCAGGCGCTCTCGATCCACGCCTTCTGCGCCCTCTGCCTCGTCACCTACGTCCTGAACGCGGCGAGCTTCGCGCTCCTCTGGCCGGCGCGGCGGGGGATGGCGGCCGTGGGCGCGACGGCGGGGGCGGTGCCGGGCCGGCTCGTCCTCGCGGGGTGGGTCCTCGCCTCGCTTGCGATCGCGGGTGGCGTCCTCGCCGCGGAGAGCGCGCTCGCCGAGCGCGAGAAGTCCCGCGTGGCGAACATTCTGGGCTCGACCGCGCCGGCGCCCGCTCCCTCCGCCCCGGCCCCCGCTCCCTCTCCCTCCGCGACGAGCCCGGCCGTCGCGACGCCCGTCACCGAGACGCACGCTCCGCCCACGACGGCCGCCGCCGCAGCGCCCTCGGGAGGCGGCGACCTCAAGTACTACCAGGACCTCTCGAAGCGCCTGCAGGAGACGCTCGACGATCCGCAAAAGCTGGCCGAGTACTTCACCGCCAAGGCCGCGAAGGAGTTCGAGAAGGCACCGGTCCAGCACCTGGACCTGAAGGACACGCCGTTCAAGGGACCGAAGACCGCTCCCGTCCAGGTCGTCGAGTTCTCCGACTTCCTCTGCCCGTTCTGCAAGAACATCGCGGGAGCCTTCGCCAGTTTCATCCCGCAGTCCGGCAACCGCGTGGTCGTGTACTTCAAGAACTACCCGCTGGACAAGGAGTGCAACGCGTCGCTGAGCCGCACCGTCCACCCCGGGGCGTGCTGGCTCGCGCTCGGCGGCATCTGCGCCAACTTCCAGGACAAGTTCCAGCCCTACCACGACCGGGTCTTCTCGATGGAGCTCCGCGACCCGAAAGCGGACGACGTCGTCCGGCTGGCCGGCGAAGCGGGCTTGAACGCGGACGCGATGCGGAGCTGCCTGACGGACCCGCGCACGAAGGAGCGGCTCTCCGCGGATCTCGACGAGGCCAAGAAGGTCGGCGTGCAGTCCACCCCCACGCTCGTCGTCAACGGCAAGAAGCTGCCGCGCGTCGAGGACTTCGTCTCGGTGGTCGATAAAGAGGCGCAGGCAAAGGGTTTCCCCCCGATGACCCCGCCCAAGCCCCAGTAGCGGCTTGATTTCGGCGGACAACCTGCGGCATCCTTGACGTTCTAACCGAGTGCTGAGCCGGCGCCGAGGGGGCCCTGGGCGCCGCGTTGAGGTTCCACGTGACGAGCGTCGAGGTCGTCTCGAGCGTGATCGATCGTCCTGCCGAGGCGCGAAAAGCCCGAAAGCGCCTTTACCCGGTCACCGTCCTCTACACGCTGTACGCGGCGACCGTGCTCGCCGTCGCCCTTCGCGGTCGTCCCCGCCTGGCGATGCTGTCGTTCGCCATGGGCATCGCCGTCTGGACCCTCGTCGAGTACTACGTGCACCGGTACGTGCTGCACGGCCGGTTCCCCGACGGCCCCGGGCTCTTCCAGCACCTCCTGCACAAGTACTTCGACCACCTGCACTGGGAGCACCACAAGCGGCCCTGGGACGGCAACCACATCAACGGCACGATCACGGACACGCTCCCGTTCACCGGTCCTCTCGCGCTCCTCGGCCTGCTGCTCCCGTCGTGGAGCTTCTCGGCGCTCCTCGCCGGCCTCCTGCAGGCCTACATCGTGGAGGAGTGGGTCCACCACTCCGTGCACTTCTACGAGTTCCGCGGCAGCTACTTCCGCTACATCAAGAGGCACCACCTCTACCACCACAGCCCCAAGGGAATGAACGTCGCGTACGGCCTGACGAACGGCTGGTGGGACATCGTGTACGACACCCGCATCCCCGCCGACGTCCGGCTCGCCCTCTATCGCGACCGGCGCGCGGAGCGCTCGGCCGCGTAGCCACGGGCGCGCCGCTTGACCGACGCGCGGCCTCCCGGTAGCCTCGCCGCATGAACCTCGACGCCTGGCTGCGTCAAGACCATTCGCTCGCGGATCAGCTCAAGGTCATCGAAGGGCTCTGCCGCGCCTTGAACGAAGCCCACGAGCGCGGGGTGATCCACCGCGGCCTCGACCCCTCGCGCGTCGACGTCGAATCGGACGGCCGCTGCGATCTCTCTGGCGCGGTCTCGGGAATGGCGGCGGCGGCGTATCGCGCGCCCGAGCTCGGCGAGGGCGGCTCTCCCTCGCCGCAGTCCGACATCTACTCCGCCGGCGTCATCTGCTACGAGATGCTGTCGGGCCGCACGCCCCAGGGCGAGCGCCCGAGCCCCCTCGCCGACCTCCGCCCCGACGTCTCGCGCGACCTGACGGACGCCGTGATGGGCTGCCTCGAGAAGGGACCCGACTGGCGGCCGAAGGACCTGTCGTACCTGCTCCAGGTCGTGGGCACGCTCCGGAGCTCCGGGGCCAAGGGAGGCGGACGCGCCTCCGCGCGGGCGGCGGAGCCCGTGCGCTCGGCGCCCAAGGCCGTGGCTTCGTCCAGCCGGCGCGCTCCCGCCCGCAGCGGGTCGAAGAGCAACCTGCCGCTGCTCGCCGTTGTCGCCGTGCTCGCCCTCGCCGCGGGCGCCGGCTACTGGTTCTACTTCAAGCAGCCGGCGCCCGACACGCAGGTCGCGACACGCCCGCAGCCGATCGCGTCGGCAACGCCGACTCCCGTCGTCGAGGCGACGCCCACTCCGGCGGCGACCGGACCCGTGGTCGCGACACCCAAGGTCGTGGAGACGAAGACGGTGGCGACGCCCACGCCTGCGGCCGCGGTGCCCGTTCCGACCGCGACGCCACGCGTCGTGGCGGCCACGCCGGAGCCGGTAGCGACTGCCGCTCCCATCACGGCTGCGACGCCGCCGCCCACGCCTCCGCCGACGACGGCGCCAGCGGCGCCGGCCGCCCCGGCCCTCCTCACCACGGTCTCGCCGCTCACCGTGAAGCGCGGAGGCCAGACGATGCTCGACCTCCGGGGCAGCGGGCTACGCGCGGAGCAGCAGGCGCGGATCCTCAAGATCAAGGAGAACACCGACGGGATCTCGATCCAACGCCAGAAATTCATGGACGCGACACTGATCAAGGTGTTGATCAGCCTGGATCCGAACGTGCCGCCCGGTCTCTACGCGATCGCGCTGTCCGACGCGGGCGGGCTCACGAACACGCTGCAGTTCACCGTCGTCAAGTAAAGCCGGCGTCCACAGGGACTCCGCAGCCCATCCGCGGGCCTTCCACAGCCGGCGCACAGCCTTTCCACAGGGGGGGGAGGGCGTCCGGACCGGTAGTCGTGTGTTGAAGAGGCGCGCGCGCCTCGCGGTAGCGCGCGAGTGTACGATGAATACCGATGGCGAGCGCGGCGGCTGGGCGCCGGGCTCGCCCAGGGGGAGCGCGCGAAGCGAGTGCCGCGCGCCAGCGCCAGCACACGGCTTCAGTTACGAGACTAGCCGCCCGAGTAGTAGCCCTTCTTCGCGCGCGTGGTGGCGTTGGCCTGGTCGACCTCGACGTCGATCTTCCGCCAGCCCTTCTTGCCCTGGGCCGGCGGCTCGTAGCCAAGCAGGTAGCGGTGGCGCAGGGTCAGCGCGATCGACTCGACGGCCTGCTGGAGCTTCGCGCTGCCGAGCGTGAGCTCGTCGTCGGGCGCGTAGTGCTCGAGCCCGTCGATGATCTCGGCCCGTCCTCCCGTCTCCTCGGCGAGGTCGAGGAGCGGTCCCGCGTCGAAGCCGGAGCGGCCGAACCCGCGGCCGCTGCCGTAGCCCCCGCCTCCGGGCCAGCCCCCGTGTTGTCCGCCGTTGTCGGGGGTGCCTCCGTGCCCGCCACCCGGCCAGCCGGGAAATCCTCCGGGAGGCCGCCCGCGACCGCCCCCTCCCCCGCCGGGAGGCCGGCCCCCGGGACCGCCACCCGGACCGTGCCCTGGCGGGGCCGAGAGGTTCCTGTACGACGTTCCGGCCAGGCCGATCGAGTAGACCGGGACCTCCGACCGGCGCGCGAGCTCGCGCAGGGAGCTGAAGGACTCGGCGCTCACGGTGTCGACGCCGTCCGTGACGAGCACGATGGCCTTGCTCTCCGCGGGGCCGCGGGCCACCCGCTGGATGGCCTCGTAGGCCGCGTCGTAGAGCGCCGTGCCTCCCACCGGCTCCAGCTCGTTCAGCACGCCTCCCAGGAGCCCGCGGTCGGACGTGAAGTCCTGCAGTATGTGCACGCGGTCGTTGAACGTGATCACCATGATCTGGTCGGCGGGCTCGAGGAGGTCGATGAAGTAGCGCAGCGAGCGCTCGACCTGGCGGATCTTGCTCTGCATGCTGCCGCTGATGTCGAGGGCCAGCGCGATCTTGAGCGGCTGCCGCTCTCCGCTGAAGACCGTGACGTCCTGCCGCTTGCCCTCCTCGGAGACCCGGAAGTCCGACTCGTGCAGGCCCATGAGCGGATGGCCGGCCCGGTCGAGCACCGAGACGGGCACCCGCACGGTTCGGGTGGCGGCCGAGAACGTGGGAGTCTGGCCCTTGCCCCCGGGTACTGTGACGAGCGGCGTCGTGAGGTCTCCCGGGCGGCTCGGGCGAGGCGCCGGGGGGACCGCGGGGGCGGCCACGACCTCGGGGGGCGCCGTCCGGCGCACCGCCACCACGAGCGTCTCGCTCGCCCCCGCCTCGCGGAGCGTCGTCTCGCGCGTGAAGTCGAGCGGCTCGGAGAAGCCGCGGTTGTCGAGCTCCGTCAGGATCGTTTTCTCGCTGATTCCGGCCTTCAGGAAGCGGACGATGTCCGCGGTCGTCAGCGGAGCTTCCCCGCGGACGCCCACGGCCGCCGCCAGCAGGACCAGCACGGCGACGATGCTCTTGCGCATGGCCTACCTCATTGCCCTCCCGGCTCCCCGATTGCCATCGGACCCGGCGTCCTCCGGGGAGACATCGGTGGTCGCGATGGAGGACAAGAGCTCCAGGGTGGATGCTCGCGTGGTGCTGGACGGCGTGTCCAGACCCGGCGTGAAACCCAGCCCTGCGTGTGAGATCGCCCCTCCGACCGCGGACCCGGGGCTCGATGCTTCGCCTCGAGGGAGCGGGTCTATCTCTCTTCTACGGCTCTCTTAGCAGAACCCGTGCCTACTCGCTCCGGAGGGCCCGCATCGGGTCGACCCGGGCGGCTCCGAAGGCTGGGGCGAGGTTGGCCGCCGCGGCCACGGCCAGGAGGACCGTCCCCGCGAAGGCGTAGGCGAGGGGGTCGAGCGGACTGACACCGTAGAGGAGGGCGCCGAAGATACGGCCAACGAGGGCGGCGAGTAGCGCCCCCACGCCGACACCCACGAGGGCCAGCCGCGCCCCCTGCCGCAAGACCAGCCCGAGGACGTCCGAGCGCTGCGCCCCGAGGGCCATGCGCACGCCCATCTCCCGCGTCCTTTGGCTCACCGAGTACGAGATGACGCCGTAGAGCCCGACCGAGGCCAGGAGGAGAGCGAGCGTCCCGAACGCCCCGAGGAGCACGGCCCCGATGCGCGTGGGGGTCATCGTCATCGCCGCGACCTCGCCGGCGGGCACGTCCTCCGTGAAGACGATGTCGGGCTCGAGCTTGAGTACAGCCGCCCGGAGCGCCGGGAGGGCGGCCTCGGCGGGCTGCGTGGTGCGCACGACGAGCGCGATGCGGCGCGACTTGCTCGCCGGGAGGTGCAGGTAGGGCCTCGGCTCCTCCCCGATCGAGCGCACCTTGTGGTCCCGCGCCACCCCGACGATCTCGTGCGGGGGGTGGTCGAAGCCCGACGAGTACAACCGCTGACCGACCGCACTCTGCCCCGGCCAGTAACGCCGCGCGAACGCCTCGTTCACGATCGCGACCTTGCGCTGGCCCTCGACGTCGTCCTCGGTGAAGTCCCGTCCTTCGACGAGGGGAACACCCACGGCCCGAAAGTAGCCCGGACCCACCTCGACCGCGTCGATGGGAGTGGGATCGTCCTTGGGCTGGTGGTGTCCCTGGATCCAGATCCCCTCCATGTTCACGTTCGGGGAGAGGGGGAGGCGCGAGGCGATGGCGACCGCGCTCACGCCGGGAACCGTCTCGAGGTCCGCGACGACCCGCTTGCGAAACGCGAGCGCGCGGTCCTCGTCGTAGCCGTTCATCTGGAGGTTGAACTGCAGGGCCGACACCGGCGTGGGGTCGAAGCCGAGGTCGGTGCCGCGGGCCGCGAGGAGCCCGCGGGTCAGGAGCGCCCCCGCCACCAGGAGCACGAGCGACAGCGCGAGCTGGGTCACGACGAGCGCGTCGCGGACCGTGACGCGCCGCCGCACCGATCCCTCGCCGGTGGCGTCGGCCTTGAGCGAGGGAACGAGCGCCGGCCGCGACGCCGTCCACGCGGGGAGCAGGCCGAAGAGGAGCGCGGTGGCGAGGGTGGCGAGCGCCGCGAACGCGAGAACCGTCCCGTCCGGCTGCAGGTCGAAGTGCACGGGCACGGGCAGGGCCTCGGGAGGGATGCTCGCGAGGAGCTGCGTGGCCCAGACCGCGACGAGCACGCCGAGCACGCCGCCGACGGCGGCGAGGACCAGGCTCTCGCTCAGGAGCTGGCGCACGAGCCGGCCCCGGCTGGCCCCGATGGCGGCACGCACCGCGAGCTCGCGCGTCCGCGAGGCGCCGCGGGCGAGGAGCATGTTCGCGACGTTCGCGCAGGCGATCATGAGGACCAGGCTCACCGCGGCCAGGAGGACGGCGCTCACGGCCTTGACGTACTTGTCGAGCATCGGGTGGAAGCGGATGCTCGACGCGGGCATGACCGTGCCCTTCGTCTTCTCGTTCGTGGCCGGGTATTCCTTCTGCAAGCGCGAGAAGACCGTCTCCACCTGCGCCTGGGCCTCGGCGACGGTCCGGCCTTCCGCGAGGCGGCCCTTCAGGAAGAACCAGCGGTTCCCGCGCTGCTGGATCCGGGTGGGCCCGGGGTCGTTGTCGCTCGTGGCCTGCAGGCCGCCGAAGCTCAGGCGATCGACCATCATCGCGGGGACCCAGAACTCGGGCTGCAGGCCGGGAAGAACGCCCGTGAACCCCGGGGGGGCCACCCCCACGACCTCGTAGGGTATGCCGCTCAGGACGACCGACTGCCCGAGGAGGTCGGGACGGCCCCCGAAGCGCCGCTGCCACATCCCGTGGCCCATGACGAGAACCGCGTGCTGCCCCTCGCCGACGTTCTCCTCCGGGCGGAAACCGCGCCCGAGGGTGGGCCGAAGGCCGAAGAGGTCGAAGTAGTTCGCGGTCACGACCTCGCCGGTGGTGAGGACCGGCTTGCCGCCCGTGGAGAGGATGCCTCGGACGAACGCGTGCCCGGCCACGCCGGAGAAGACGTTCGTGCTTTCCAGGATCGAGAGGTAGTCGGGGTACGAGGACGCGAAATGTGGGAAGTCCGCGCTGATGCTGGAGTAGATCTCCACGACGCGGTCGGGGTCGGCGACGGCGGTCTTGCGCAGGAGGACGGCGTTCACCACGCTGAACAGCGTCGTGTTGAGGCCGATCCCGAGGGCCAGGGAGACAACGGCCACGGCGGAGAAGCCGGGGCGGCGGACGAGCAACCGCAGGCCGTGCTTCAGGTCTTGAATGAGCTGCTCCATCGTCTCCTCCTGGTCACCGGGGGATGGCTAGAGCTCCCTACGCAGCTCCGCCGGCGGAGGTTCGAATAACCGCCGGCGGAATCGTACCTTGCCGGCCCTGGTCAGCGGGCGACTGCGGCGACGGGCGACTCCTGCAGGGTGTCGGCGAGCGCGAGGAGGAGCGACCGCCCATCGCCCCGCCAGGCCGAGCCGTGCATGCAGGCCAGGGTCGTCGGCTCGAGGGCGGCGAGGCGCTCGAGGCTCGGGCGCGTGCCCTTCCCGTGGGCGAAGTAGTCGAGGCCCGCGCGCATCGCCTCGCTGGGCCCGAGGATATCCGACTCGGTGACCGGGGCGTGCTCCGCCCCGCCCTGAGTGAAGAGGTCCCCGCAGAGGAGCGTGCGGGTCGCCTCCTCGAAGAGGTAGCCGCACTCCCAGCCGTGCGGGACGTGCGGGGTGTCGATCCAGCGCACGCGGTGCCGGCCCAGCTCCAGGACTTCGCCGTCGGCGAGGGCCCGTGCCTTACGGGTGGCCACGTCGTCCACCGACACCATGGCCGCGATCCCGCTGCAGACGGGGACCGCATCGGGGGCCACGGCCAGGAACTCGTTGAGGGCTCCGCACTCGTCCGCCTCGAAGTGCGACAGGCCCACGTAGCGCAACTTCTGGAGCGGGACGACGGCGGCGACGGCCTCGCTCACCACGGGGAAGAGCCCGCGCGGCCCGCTGTGGAAGAGCAGCGGCTCTTCGTCCGCCACGAGGTACTGGTTGAAGGTGAAGCCGCCGGGTACGACCGTCACCGGCGTGCTGATCCTGTAGATGCCCTCCGCCACCTCGTCCACCCTCGTTCCCGACTCCGGATTCGTGATCATCGTCCCTCCTCGTGCGGGAGGTGTAACGACCAAGCCAGTCGTTACACAGACACAGCGAGGGGGTGCGATATGCTGGCGAGGTCGTGGCAGTCGAGGAGAACGATGCCGATCTCGCCCGACGTCTCGCCGGCGGGGACCGCGAGGCCGAGGCGGAGCTCTACAGGCGCCTCGCGCCGCGGGTGCGGCTCTACGGCCTCCGTCACCTCCGGGACGCCGCGGGCGCGGACGACCTCGTCCAGGACGTCCTGCTCGTGACTCTCGACGGCCTTCGCGAGGGCAAGGTCCGCGAGCCGGAGAAGCTCGCGTCGTACGTTCTCGGCACGTGCCGCCGGGTCGTCGCCGGCTGGCGGCGGGGAGCGCAGCGGCGCGAGCGCCTCCTGGAGCGCCACGGCCAGCAGCTCATCCCGTCCGGGGG
>JBKPBQ010000443.1:0-6389 GCA_046726955.1 Acidobacteriota bacterium | reverse complement strand
GGTGGGATCGATGCGGTCGATCCAGTTCCAGACGAGGCTCCGGTTTTGAGCCGTCACCCGAGGGCGCTCCTCGCGGTGCTCCTGTCCCTCCCTTCCCCTCCGGCGCGCGCCCAGGAGGTCGCTCCCCCCCCGACGTTCGAGGCCTCGACCGCGCTCGTGCGCATCACCGTGACCGTGCGCGACAAGTCGGGCGCCCTCGTGCGCGGCCTCAAGCGCGAGGACTTCCAGGTCGTGGAGGACGACAAGCCGCAGACGATCGAGGCCTTCGAGTTCCAGGACCTCCCGAGGGAAGCCGCGCCGGAGCCGGAGGCGCCCGCACCCGCACCGCCGGTCCTCAAGGCACCGCGATCCCCCGCCCCCGCCCCCGCGGCTTCCGACACGACGGCGGCTCTAGGAGCGCGCCGGCTCGTGGTCCTGCTCTTCGACTCGAACGGTATGGAGCCGGAGCAGCTCGAGCGCGCGGTCGCCTCGGCGCGGACCTACATCGACAACCGCATGACGGCGTCCGACGTGGTGGCCGTGGCCACGATCGCGTCGGGGCTGCGGGTCCTGCAGGACTTCACCGGCGACCGCGCGACCCTGAAACGCGCTCTCGACCGCGTGAGCGGGACCGCCGACGCCGCGGACGCCGGCGCGGACACGGGCAGCGATATCGCGTCGGACCCCGACGCCTTCGCCGCGGACACGAGCGAGCTCGACCTCTTCAACATCGACCGCCGGCTGCGAGCCATAGAGGACCTCTCGAAGGCGCTCGCCCCAGTCGTCCCGAAGAAGTCGGTCATCTACTTCAGCAGCGGGATATCCGGCGTGGGGGCCGACAACCAGGTCGAGATCCGGGCCGCGATCGACCGCGCGGTGAAGGCGAACCTCGCGATCTACCCCGTGGACGCGCGAGGCCTGGAGGCGGTCGTGCCCGGAGGCGACGCGCGGCAGGCGAGCACGACGGGCAGCGACGTCTTCGCCGGTCGCGCCACCTCGCGCCAGCTCGACGAGCACCTCGCCTCGCAGGACACCCTCGCCTCGCTCGCCCGCGACACGGGGGGCCGCGCGTTCTTCGACGCCAACGACTTCGGCGGTGTCTACGAGCGCGTGGTCGAGGACAGCGCGGCCTACTACATCCTCGGCTACACGAGCACGAACCCGGCGAAGGACGGCAAGTTCCGTCGCGTTCGGGTCAAGGTGAATCGCCCCGACCTCCGGGTGGAACACCGCTCCGGCTACTACGCCGACCGCGACTTCCGGCACGCCGGGAAGGAGGACCGCGAGCGCCAGCTGGAGGACCAGCTCCTCGCCGACCTGTCCTCTCGCGACTTCCCCGTCTGGGTCGAGGCCGGCCACTTCCGCACGGGCGAGAACCGCTTCTACATCCCGCTCTCCGTCGCAGTGCCCGGATCGGCGCTGCCCCTCGCGCAGGCGGGCGGCCAGGAGAAGACCTCGCTCGACGTCGCCGGCGTCGTGCACGACGAGGCGAAGCGGGCGGTGGCGAAGATCCGCGACACGCTGAGCGTGAGCGGGGCCGACGTCCGGAAGAAGAGCCTCCAGTACCGGACGGGGTTCACGCTGCCCCCTGGGCAGTACCGGCTCAAGGTGGTGGTGCGCGAGAACGAGGGCGGCGCGCTGGGCTCTTTCGAGAGCGCACTCGTGGTGCCCGACCTCCGCAAGAATCCCGTGAAGCTCAGCTCCGTGCTGTTCGGCACGCAGCTCGCGCCGGCGGTGAAGGGCGAGGCCACGAGCCCGCTCGCCGCGGACGGCGAGGAGCTCGTCCCGAGCGTGACCCACGTCGTCTCTGCGGCGCAGCCCCTCTACTTCCACTACGAGGTCTACGACCCGGCCCGCGGGCCCGGCGGCGAGGTGAAGGTGCTCACGAGCCTGTCGTTCTTCCGCGGCGAGGTCCGGCGGTACGAGACGCCGCTCGTCGAGCTGAAGCGCCTCGGCGCCGCCGACCGCGGAGCCGCCGTCGTCGAGCTCGCAGTGCCGGCGGGCTCGCTCAAGCCCGGCCTCTACACCTGCCAGGTGAACGTCATCGACGACGTGGCCGGCGCCTTCAGCTTTCCCCGCATCACGCTGCTCGTGCGTCCGTAACCGATGGCGCTAGTCGGCCTTCGTGTCCGACGCCCGTCTACTCGGGAAGGAGCAACGCATGTACCACTCGCGTGCAAATAAAGATCGCCGTCGCATCTCGTTGGTTTCGCGGCGACGAGCGCGCCAGAGAGAGCACCGCGGCTCCGCGAGCCCCCAGGAAGAGCACCGCGCGAGAGGACACTCTCGAGGACGACGCCACATCGTTTGACCGACCGCGACCGACCGCGAGACGTGGATTCCCGTAATCCTTGTTGAGGCAAACGTTGTCGGAGCAAGAGCCGCTCGCTCGCGTCATCGGCGCCACACGCCGCCGCATCCACCAGGCAGTGATCCGCCGCCTGAGGGCACACGGTTTGCACCCCCAGCGTTTCTGGGTGCTCGTGAACGTCCTGGAAAGGCCGGGGCCGTCGCTTCGCGAGCTCGCCCGGCGGCTTCGGATGGACGAGCCCACCGCTTCCCGGATCGTCGCCAGCCTGGTTCGGCGCCGGCTCCTCCGCGTCCGCCCGGACGCCGACGACCGGAGGCGCCACCAACTGGAGCTGACCGCCGAAGGCCTGGCCCTTGCCCGCAGGCTGGCCCCGATCGCGACCGAGGTCCGGCAGGCGGTCGAAGCGGGATTCACCGACGAGGAGAAAGCCACGCTGCGGCGGCTCCTCGCGCGCGTCGTCGAGAACATGGTCTTCCTGGAGGCAGGGGCATGAGCACCACGGCACAAGAGGTCGGTTCCTCCGCGCGACCGGACGTTCACCCGCGCCGTCGGGTCTGGTCCTGGCTTGTGGGACTGGGCCTCCTCCTCCTCGCCCTCGTCGGCGCGCGCAGTCTCGCGGCGCGGCGCACAGCGGCGGAGGCGGCGGCGCGAGGCCGCGAGGCGCGGCCGGTACCGGTGGTGACAGCACCCGCCCGCACCGGCGACATCCCCGTGTACCTGCGGGGCCTGGGCACCGTTACCGCCTTCAACACCGCGACCCTGAAGAGCAGGGTGGACGGCCAGCTCCTGAGCGTGCCCGTGAAGGAAGGCCAGACCGTCCGCGAGGGAGAGCTCCTCGCCCAGATCGACCCGCGCCCCTTCGAGGTCCAGCTCCAGCAGGCCGAGGGCCAGCTCGCCAAGGACAAGGCGGCGCGCAAGGACGCTCAGGTGATCCTCGAGCGCGACCAGGCGCTGCTCGACGAGCAGATCATCCCGCAGCAGCAGCTCGACTCCCAGCGCGCCCAGGTCGACGAGTCCGAGGGCGCGATCAAGGCCGACGAGGCCCAGGTGGGCAACGCGCGGCTCCAGCTCTCCTACTCGCGGATCACCGCCCCGTTCAGCGGGCGGGTGGGCCTGCGCCAGGTGGACATCGGCAACATCGTCCACGCGAGCGATCCCGGAGGCCTCCTCGTGCTCACGCAGGTGAAGCCCATCGCGGTCGTGTTCAGCCTCCCTCAGGACAACCTCCACCTCGTCGTGGACAAGCTGAAGACCACGGCGGCGCTGCCCGTGCTCGCCTTCGACCGCGACAACTCGAAGCAGATCGCCGAGGGGAAGCTCCTCAGCATCGACAACCAGATCGATCCCACCACGGGCACGTACAAGCTGAAGGCCCTCTTTGACAACGCGGACGACTCGCTCTTCCCCAACCAGTTCGTGAACGTGCGGCTCCACATCGACACGCGCAAGGGCCTCGTGCTCGTGCCCCAGGCGGCGGTGCAGCGCGGCTCGAATGGCACGTTCGTCTACGTGGTGGACAAGGACGCGACGGCGCGCGTCCGGCCCGTCACCGTCGCCCTCAACGAAGGAGGGATTTCGGGAACGACCGCAGGGGTGCAGGACGGCGAGACGGTCGTGGTGGACGGGCAGGACAAGCTCCAGGACGGGAGCAAGGTGGACCTGGGGAAACGGGAGGGGCAGAAGGAGTGAGCCCGTCCCGCCCCTTCATCCTCCGGCCGGTCGCGACCTCGCTGCTCATGGCGGGGCTGCTCCTCGTGGGCCTCGTCGCCTACACGCAGCTCCCCGTGTCGGCCCTCCCCCAGGTGGACTACCCGACCATCCAGGTCCTCACGTTCTACCCGGGGGCGAGCCCGGAGGTGATGGCCTCGAGCGTGACGTCTCCTCTCGAGCGACAGTTCGGTCAGGTCCCTGGCCTCAACCAGATGACCTCCACCAGCTCCTTCGGCAGCTCGATCGTCACGCTGCAGTTCGCGCTCGACCTCAACATCGACGTGGCCGAGCAGGAGGTCCAGGCCGCGATCAACGCCGCCTCCACGTTCCTGCCCCGCGACCTCCCGAACCCGCCCATCTACAGCAAGGTCAATCCCGCGGACGCGCCCATCCTCACGCTCGCCCTCACCTCCGACACCCTGCCCCTCTCGAAGGTCGAGGACCTCGCGGACACGACGCTCGCCCAGAAGATCTCGCAGCTCCCCGGCGTGGGGCTCGTGAGCATCAGCGGCGGCCAGCGCCCGGCGGTGCGCATCCAGGCCAACCCCACGGCCCTCGCCGCCTACGGCCTGAGCCTCGAAGACCTCCGCGTCTCCCTCGGCCAGGCCAACGTCGACCAGGCCAAAGGCAGCCTCGACGGGCCGCGGCAGTCCTTCACCATCGGGGCGAACGACCAGCTCCTGTCGAGTGACGACTACCGGCCGCTCGTCGTCGCTTATCACAACGGAGCGCCGGTGCGCCTAGGGGACGTGGCCACCGTCCTCGACGGGGCGGAGAACGTCAGGCAGGCGGCGTGGGCGGACGCGAGGCCCGCGGTGATCGTCAACATCCAGCGCCAGCCCGGGGCCAACATCATCGCGGTGGTGGACCGCCTCGAGCACCTCCTCCCCCAGCTCGAAGCGGCGCTCCCCGCCACCGTAAAGACGCGTGTCGTCTCCGACCGCACCACCACGATCCGCGCCTCCGTGGCCGACGTGCAGTTCGAGATGATGCTCACCGTCGCGCTCGTCGTGCTCGTGATCTTCCTCTTCCTGCGGAGCCTCTCCGCCACCGTGATCCCGAGCGTCGCCGTCCCCCTGTCGCTCGTGGGGACGTTCGGCGTGATGTACCTCCTCGGCTACAGCCTGAACAACCTCTCACTCATGGCGCTCACGATCTCCACCGGGTTCGTCGTGGACGACGCGATCGTGATGATCGAGAACATCAGCCGCTACATCGAGCAGGGCGAGGCGCCCCTCGCCGCCGCTCTCAAGGGCGCCGAGCAGATCGGCTTCACGATCGTGTCCCTCACCGTGTCCCTGATCGCGGTGCTCATCCCCCTGCTCTTCATGGGCGACATCGTGGGGCGGCTCTTCCGCGAGTTCGCGGTGACGCTGGCCGTGACCATCCTCGTCTCCGCCGTCGTCTCCCTGACCCTCACACCCATGATGTGCGCGAAGCTCCTGAGGCACCGGCCCGAGGCCGGGCAGGGGCGGCTCTACGCGGCCTCCGAGCGCGTGTTCGAGCGGGTGATCGCCTTCTACGGCCGCACGCTCCAGACCGTGCTCCGGTACCGGCGGGCCACCCTCGCCGTCACCGTGCTCACCCTCGTGGGCACGCTCGCCCTCTACGTCCTCGTCCCCAAGGGCTTCTTCCCCGTCCAGGACACGGGAGTGCTGCTCGGCGTGTCCGAGGCTCCCGCGACGACGTCCTTCGCGGCCATGGCCGAGCGCCAGCAGGCGCTCGTTGGTGTGATCCTCGAGGATCCCGCCGTGCAGAGCGTGTCGTCCTTCATCGGCATCGACGGGATCAACACCACGCTCAACAGCGGCCGCATCCAGATCAACCTGAAGCCCGTCGAGGAGCGCGGCGTCTCCGCCGTGGACCTCATCCGCCGCCTGCAGCCCCGCCTCGCCGCGGTGTCCGGCATCACGCTCTTCCTGCAGCCCGTCCAGGACCTGACGGTCGAGGACCGGGTGAGCCGCACCCAGTTCCAGTACGCGCTCGAGGACGCGGACGCGCGGGAGCTCGCGACCTGGACGCCGCGGCTCGTGGCGAGGCTCCGGGAGAGGGGTGAGCTGCGCGACGTGGCGAGCGATCAGCAGAACGAAGGCCAGGAGGTCCGGCTCGCCATCGACCGGGACAGCGCCTCGCGCCTCGGAGTGCTGCCCCAGGCCCTCGACGACACGCTCTACGACGCCTTCGGCCAGCGCCAGGTCTCGACGATCTTCACGCAGCTCAACCAGTACCACGTGGTGCTGGAGGCCGAGCCCCGCTTCCAGCGCAGCCCCGACGCGCTCTCGGACGTCTACGTGCGGTCCGCGAGCGGCGAGGAGGTCCCGCTCTCCGCGTTCACGCGACCGGAGACCGTGACCGTGCCCCTCGCGATCAACCACCAGGGGCAGTTCCC
>JBKPBQ010000442.1:0-8029 GCA_046726955.1 Acidobacteriota bacterium | reverse complement strand
GACCAGACCTACACGGGCATCTATTTCTACGGCCGCCACACGTACTTCGAGCTGTTCGAGCCGGGCGGCCAGGGACCGGCGGGCACGAGCGGCCTCGCCTTCGGCGTGGAGATACCGGACGGAAGCGCCGCGATCAAAGCGCGCTGGACGGAGGCCGCGGGCGGCGCCGACGGCGGACCCGTCACGCGGCGCACGGACACGGACGAAGTGCCGTGGTTCGAGATGACGTACGCCGCGGAGGGACGGCCGGCGCCGACGAACGAGCCGGTGTTCCGGGTGTGGCTCATGGAGTACCACAAGGACTTCCTGGCTCGCTGGTACCCCGACCTGACTCCCGCCCGGTCCATCACGCGGGCGGACGTCCTCGATCGCTACGTGGCCCGGATCGGCCAGGCCGCGCGCCGCGGCACGTTCCTCATGAAGGACGTCGTCTCCATTACCTACGCCCTGACCGACGAGGAGCGCGAGCGGCTGGCCGCGCAGCTCCGCGCGGTCGGATACGCCGCGCGGGACGACAAGGGAACGACGGTGCTCACGGGTCCGGACGCGCGCGTGCGCGTGGTGCCGGCGCACGGCGAGGCGCGCGGCGTCCGCGAGGCAGAGTTCTCCCTGCAGACGCGCGTCTCCCGCGCCCAGCATCGCTTCGGTACCGCGGTCCTGACCGTGGAGGCCGACCGCGCCCGACTGGTGCTGGGAGGAGATTCGAAGTGAACACGAAGACGCGGCTCGTCCCCGCCGTCCTGGTCTCGATCCTCCTCGCCGCGCTCCCCGCCCTCCGGGCCCAGGTCCGGCCCGTCTACGACACGGGAGCGGACGGCCTCGTCCAGCTCCTGCACCGCCTGCCCACGATCGCCAGCGCCATGCACACGGGAGCCCATCCGGACGACGAGGACTCCGCGCTCATCGCCCGCCTCGCCCGCGGCGATCACGCGCGCGTGGCCTACCTCGCGCTGAACCGCGGAGAGGGAGGCCAGAACGTGCTCGGCCCCGAGCAGGGCGACGCGTTGGGCGTCGTGCGCACCGAGGAGCTGCTGCAGGCGCGCCGGCTCGACGGGGGCGAGCAGCTCTTCACCCGCGTCCGCGACTTCGGCTACACAGAGAGCCGGGCGGAGACGCTGGCGAAGTGGGGTGGCGAGACGATCGCGCTCGCCGACATGGTGCGGGCCATCCGGCTCTACCGCCCGCTCGTCGTCATCAGCCGCTTCACGGGCACGACGGCCGACGGCCACGGCAACCATCAGCTCGCTGGATACCTGACGCCCATCGCCTTCCGGAAGGCCGCGGATCCCGCCGAGTTCCCGGACCAGATCGCGGAGGGGCTGCGCGCGTGGTCGCCGCGCAAGCTCTACGTCAGCGAGCCATCCCAGCCCACCCCCGACACCGAGGCCACGCTGCGCCTTCCCACCGGCCTTCTTGATCCCGTCCTCGGCCGCACCTACTTCCAGGTCGCGATGGAAGGGCGCAGCCTCCACCGCACGCAGGAGCAGGGATACTTGGAGCTCGCGGGGCCGCAGTACTCGGGACTGCGGCTGCTGGAGAGCCGGTTGAAGGCGCCTTCGTCGGAGACGAGCGTCTTCGACGGCATCGACACGACGCTCACCGCGATCGCCGCCCTCAGCGGCCTTCCCGAGGACGTGCTGGCGCGACCGCTCCAGGAAGCCCAGAAAGCCGCCGTGGCCGCCCGCGACGCGCTCGACGTGCGCGCTCCCGCGCGCGTCGTCCCCGACCTCGCCCGCGGCCTCCGCGCCCTGCGCGCGGCCCTCGCAGCGCTCGACGCTCCGGATCTGCCCGCCGAGGGACGCGCCGAGGCCCGCTTCCTCCTCGAGACGAAGGAGCGAGAGTTCGGGGAGGCGCTCGCGCGCACGTCGGGCCTCCAGCTCGAGGCGCTCTCCGACCAGGAGACGCTCGCTCCCGGGGAGACTGCGACCGTGACCGTGCAGGCCTTCGTCGCCGAGCGAGCCGGCGTCACGCTGGGCGCTCCAGAGCTCGTGGGCCAGGGCGGCCTCGCGATCGCCCCCGCCCCGTCGCCGTCGCCCGCCGCCATCACGCGCCGGCGCCTCACGGAGGCTCCCGACCTGCAGACGGCGTTTCGCGTGACCGCGGCGGCGGACGCGGCGCCCACGATTCCCTACTGGCTCCTGCGCGAGCCGCAGGGCAGCGTCTTCGAATGGCCTAAGGACGATCGGCGCAGCCACCCCTTCGACCCGCCGATCCTCGAGGCCTCGCTTCCCGCCGAGGTGGGGGTGGCGTCAGTGGTGCTCCGGGCCCCCGTGCAATTCCGCTTCCCGGACGCGGTGCGGGGCGAGCTGCGCCGGCCGCTGAACGTCGTGCCGCCGGTCTCGGTGTCGCTCGCCGACGATCTGGTGATCGTCCCCGCCTCCGCGCGGAGCACGACGCGCTCGCTGTCCGTGCGACTCGTCTGCCACACCGCCGCGGGCGTCGCGGGGACGGTGCGGCTCGACGTTCCCGAGGGCTGGAAGACGACGCCGGCCGAGACGGCCTTCCGCGTGGAAGGCCGGGAGCAGCGGACCGACGTCCGCTTCCAGGTCGAGATCCCCGGCGGCGCCGCCGCCGGCGCCTACACCGTCGGCGCCCGCGCCACCGTCGGCAGCGCCACCTTCGAGAAGGGCGTGCGCGTTCTGAGCTACCCGCACATCCAGGTCCACCGCATCCTCGAGCCCGCGAAGGCCACCGTGCGGGTCTTCCCCTTGGAGGTGGCGCGCGTGCGCGTGGGCTACATCGTGGGCAGCGGCGACCGTGTGCCGGAGGCCATCGAGCGGATGGGCCTCGCCGTCACGCGGCTCGACGAGGACACGCTCTTCTCCGGCGACTTGTCGAGCTTCGACGTGATCGTGGTCGGCATCCTCGCGGGCAAGGTGCGTCCCGACTTCGTGTCGAGTCACGGACGGCTCCTCGACTGGGTGAAGCGCGGGGGCACGCTCGTCGTCCAGTACCAGCGGCCGGAGTACGCGGAGAAGGGCCTCCCTCCCTTCCCGGCGCGCATGAACGAGCGGGTCACGGACGAGGAGGCTCCAGTGACCATCCTCGTGCCCAAAGACCCGCTCTTCAACTTCCCGAACCGCATCGGGCCTTCGGACTTCGAGGGCTGGGTGCAGGAGCGCTCGGTCTCGAACATGAACCCGATGGACGACCACTGGGTGGCGCTCCTCGAGTCGCACGACGAGGGCGACCCTCCGCAGAAGGGGCTGCTCATCGAGGCCCCGGTGGAGCGCGGCCTCTACGTGTACTCCGCGGTGTCCTTCTTCCGCCAGCTCCCCGCGGGCGTGCCCGGCGCGTATCGGCTCTTCGCGAACCTGCTCAGCCGGCCGAAGGCCCCTTCGCCGCCTAGAAGTCCTAGAACATCCTAGACCGTTACTAGGACCCCCGCCATTCTCCGGTCCGTACCCCTGTTCACGCGGACGACGCGCTCTGCCCCTCCGGGCGCGGGACGTCCGCCTTTGACGAGGAGAAGACCATGAGAATGGCAGAGGCGACGCGTTGGGCGGGGGCGGGCTTCCTCGCGTGTGCGGTGGCGGCGTCGGTTTTCGGCGAGACGGCTCCCGCGCGCCGGGCGGACCCGGACGCGATCCTGCGGGCCGAACGCCAGCAGAAGCTCCAGCAGATCGAGGCCGACAAGACGGCGTACGCCGGGTCGATCGTCGCGCGGTGGGAGGAGTCGGCGAGGGAAGCGGGCCGCTGGGACCGGAACTTCTCGCGTGACCTGCTGGGCGCGCTCGTGAAGCTGGACACGGAGAACCTGCTTGCCGCCGGCGAGGCTTCGACCTACAAGGGGATGATGACGGCTCTCGCCACCGGCCGCGCCGAGAGCGCGTCGAGCTCGACGCCCAACGCCCTCGGCGACGTCTTGGACGACCTCGTCTACACGCCGATCACGCCCTGCCGGATCGTGGACACGCGCTCCGCCGTGGGCGGAGCGGTCGCCGCGGGCACGACCCGCACGTTCGACGTGGACGGCGCGAGCTTCACCTCGCAGGGGGGCAGCGCCACCGGATGCGGCATCCCCTTCGGCGCGGCGCGAGCGGTGACGATGACGATCGTCGCCGTCCAGCCGGCGGCCACCGGGTACCTCAGGGCCTGGGGGCTCGGCGCGGCGCCGAACACGAGCGTCGTCAACTACGTGGCGGGCGAGGTGATCGCCGACACCGCTCCCATCCCCGTCGTGCCGGGCGGCGGCAACGACTTCAGCATCTTCTCCCTGGCCACCTCGCACGTCGTGATCGACGTGCTCGGCTACTACGCCGCCCCCGTGGCGACGGCGCTCGACTGCATCACCGTGAGCTCGGCCTCCACTCCCGTGGCCGTCAACACGTGGACGGCCATCGACGCCAACTGCCCGGCGGGGCGAACCGCGACCGGCGGCGGCTACGACACGCCCGAGGGCACGCTCGGCTATCCGAACGTGTGGCTCACGACGCTGCCCAACGGCAACGGCTGGCGCACGTGGGTGGACAACCAGACGAACGGTCCGCGGAGCATCCAGACCTTCGCGCAGTGCTGCCGCGTCCCCGGACGCTAGGCCCGGCGCAGGCGTCCCGGCAGGTGCACTGTCTCCTGCCGGGTGGCCGTTTTTACAACTAACGCTCGGGCGCCGCGTCTCCTTCACCCGCGATCGCCTCCCGACCCGTACGTAGTTCTCAGGACGGGCGGGGGCCGACGGGCTTCCGCGGGTGCGATCCTCCCGGCCGGAACACCCGCGACAGAGGAGACGATCCATGGGATCCGCGCGCGCCGCACGCTGGGCAGGAGCGGGCTTCGTCGTCTTGATGGCGGTGGCGGGCCTCCGGGTGGCCGCCGAGACGACGACCCGGCCCGCAGACGCAAGCGAAGCGGCCTCTCGCGCGCTGCGGCAGGAGAAGCTTCGGCAGATCGAGACCGACAAGGCCGCGTATGCCGCGGCCATCGTGGCGCGGTGGGAGGACGCCGCGAGAGAGGCGGGCCGCTTCGACGACCGCTCCTCCACCGACCTGGGGCAAGCACTCGCGAAGCTCGACGCGGAGGCGCTTCTCGCGGCGGCGGAGGCGTCCAGCTACAAGCAGGTGATGAGCCTCCTCGCCACGGGCCGGGCGGCCGACCAGCCGGCGCCCAATTCGCTCGGCGATCCGCAGGACGACATCGTCTACACTCCCCTGACTCCCTGCCGCATCGTGGACACGCGTCTCGCCGCGGACGGAGCGCTCGCCGGCGGCACGGCGCGCACGTTCGACGTGGACGGGACGAGCCTCGCCGTGCAGGGCGGGAGCGAGACCGGCTGCCGCATCCCCTTCGCCGTGGCCGCGGCGGTCACGATGACGATCGTGGCCGTTGAGCCGCAAGGCCCGGGATACCTCACCGCCTGGGGCCTCGGGCCGCAGCCCACGTCGAGCGTCCTCAACTACGCCGCGCACGACGTCATCGCCAACACCGCCATCATCCCCGTCACTCCGGGGGGCGGGAACGACTTCGCCGTCTTCAGCCTGGCCACGACGCACGTGGTCGTGGACGTGCTCGGCTACTACGCGCGGCCGATCGCCACGCGGCTCGAGTGCAGCAACGCGAACTCCGACGTCGTCTCGGTGCCCGTCGACGTCTGGACGCCAGTGGACGCGTTCTGCCCTCCGGGTCGGACCGCGACCGGCGGCGGGTACGACACGCCGGAGACGCCGGCGCGCTTTCACGGCGTTTCGGTGACTTCCGTCAACTTCCTGAACGGCTGGCGGACCTGGGTCGACAACCAGACCGACGGCCCGCGCGACATCGTGACGACCGTCAGGTGCTGCCGCGTGCCCGGCCGGTAGGCCGTCCCACCCCGCTTTGGGGGTAGTATCGGCCGATGCGGGCGGCGGTGACGGCGCTGGTGCTCACGGCGGGGCTGGCCTGCGCGTCGGCGGCGGCCCCGCAGTCGCTCGGGGACGCGGCCCGCAAGGAGCGTGAGCGGCGCGCGAAGCAGGCCAAGGAGCCGGCCCGCACCTACGGTGACGACGACCTCGAGGCCCGACGGGGCGACACGCCGGCCCCGAGCCCATCGGTGTCTCCGGGCCCGTCCGCGTCGCCCTCGCCCTCGCCTTCCGGCTACAAGATGCCGTCGCTCGACGAGGAGGCGGCGGAGCGGAAGAAGCAGGAGGCGGAGTGGCGCGTGCGCTTTGCCAACGCGCGTGAGCGGGTCTCGACCGCGGAGGCGAACGGCTGGTACGACACGGTAGAGACGGTCTTCGTCAACGGCATTCCGGTGCAGCAGCGCGTCCGGAAGTTCCAGGAGACCGAGGAGCTGCGCCAGGCCCGCCAGGCCCTGGCCGACCTCGAGGAGGAGTTCCGGCGCACGGGTCTGCCGCCGGGCTGGACGCGCAACTAGAATCCCGACGCATGGAGCCCTCGGGGGGCGGAGGATTGAGCATGAAGATCTCGCGCGGCGTGGGTCTGGCGGTGATGGCGGTCGCGATCGCGGGTGCGCGCACGGGCCGGGCCCAGACGAAGCCGGCCTTCACGCCGCCGCGCGGCCTCCAGGACCAGGAGATGGCCGTCCCCGCCGACAATCCCATGACCGAGGGGAAGATCAAGCTCGGCGAGCAGCTCTTCTTCGACAAGCGGCTGTCCAAGACGAAGGCGATGTCGTGCGAGACCTGCCACGTTCCCGAGAAGGGCTGGACGGACCAGCTCGCGTTCTCCCCCAAGTTCGACGGGAGCCTGAACGTGCGCCACACGCCGACGCTCTACGGCGTCGCGTTCTATCCCGACCTCTACTGGGACGGGCGGGCGAAAGGCCTGGAAGCGCAGATCCTCGCCGCCTGGAAGGGACAGATGGGCGGCGATCCCGACGCCGTTGCCAAGGAGCTCGAGGCGATCGACGCCTACAAGAGCGCCTTCGAGGCCGAGCTGGGCGGCCCTCCCACCGGCGACCGCGTCGTGAAGGCGCTCGCCTCGTTCGTTCGCACCATCCATGCCGGCGACACGCCGTGGGACCGGCTCGACCCGAAGACGCGCGACAAGAGCGAGCCCGGGCGTGGCTTCGCGGTCTTCTCCAAGACGGCCGAGTGCTCGCTGTGCCACCTTCCTCCGCTCTTCTCGGACACGCTCTTCCACAACGTCGGCATCGGCATGGACAAGGAGAAGCCGGACCTCGGCCGCGGCAAGATCCTGGCCGACGCCGCCGCCAAGGCGTCGCAGCCCGCGCCTCCCGAGGCGGAGACCCTGCAGGGCGCCTTCAAGACACCGAGCCTGCGCGGCCTCGCGCTCACGAATCCGTACTTCCACGACGGCCGGGTGGCGAACCTCGAGGAGGCGGTGGACCTCATGGTCAAGGGCGGGATCCCGAACCCGCACCTCGACGCCAAGCTGAAGCCGCACACGCTCACGGCCCGGCAGAGGACGGAGCTCCTCGCCTTCTTGAAGAGCCTGACCCCGGACAACAAGCCCTACAAGCGGCCGACCCTGCCCTGATCCCACGCCCGGCGCGGGCCCTGGCCTGAAGTCGCGTCTTCGGAACCGGCCAGGGATCGTTATGCGGTTTTCGATTCGCCCTTGACCGGCTCGACGGCCGCGTGGTACGACGCTGGACGCCACCACTCGCGCGTGTAGTCCTGGTTGCTCGCGTGTGTCTTCAGGAGTCCTCGACGGCCGCGTAGCCTTCCTGCGCGTTGTCAGCCCTCCGGAGACGTGCGGAGACGTACCGAGAGAGCGGATCGGTTTCCGAGGAAAGTCTGATGCGGAACAGTGTAGCGATCGCCGTCCTGGTCGCGGGTGCCGCGCTGCCCGCGTCGGCAGGGACCCGACAGGTCCAGTTCCTGACGCAGGAGAAGTCCAACCGCGATCCGATGGAGATCGCGCTCGATTTCCTGCGCCAGGATGCGCCGCGGCAGGGCCTCACCGCCGCGGACCTGAGCGACCTCGCCGTGCTCAGCCGCACCCTCAGCAGCCACAACCGGACGACACACATAAACCTCCGTCAGAGGACGGGGGGCCTCGAGCTGTCTCTTATACACATCTGACGCTGCCGACGACCTGCAACCTGTGTAGTTCTCGGTGGTCGGCGTAG
>JBKPBQ010000441.1:0-19372 GCA_046726955.1 Acidobacteriota bacterium | reverse complement strand
CCGATCCCGCAGTTCGTCAATCCCGCGCGGCTCTCGGACTTCTTTCTCTACGGCGACCAGGTCCCGGCGTTCTTCGCGAACGCGTTCTTCTGCTGCGGCAACCTGCCCGGCTACAACATCATGGTCTACGGCGTAGGGTTGCCGGCCGGCCTCGTGCCCGGGGGCGCCGTGAAGTCGTTCGCGGGCAGCCTCGAGGTCGTGGCCCACGAGATCACGCACGGCGTGAGCAAGTTCAGCAACGGGCTCGGCGGAAGCTGCGAGTCCGACGCGCTCAACGAATCTTTCTCGGACCAGATGGGGGTGGGGACGTCTTTCTACCAGCGGCCGGCGGGAGCGAACTACAGGCTCGGCGAGGACATCTGGCCGAACGGCTTCCGCGACATGGGCAACCCGGGCCTCTTCGGAGACCCAGACAACGTCGCCGCCCCCAGCATCTGCGAGCCGCACTCTCTCGCCGGAATACCCAACCAGGCCTATTTCCTCGCGATCGAGGGCGGGCAGAACCGCACGTCGGGGCTCACCGTGCAGGGAGTCGGGGCCTCGAACCGCGAGCAGATCGAGCGCGTCTTCTACCGGGCCTTCACGACGAAGATCGTCCCGAGCTCGGGCTTCGCCGACGCGGCCAACGCCACGATCGCTTCCGCGCAGGAGCTCTTCGGGGCGGGCAGCGCGCCGGCGCGCGCGGTCACCCAGGCCTGGCAGGCGGTGGGGGTGATCCGATGACTCGGCGGCGATCCGCCGTCGGCATCCTTGCCGTCCTCGCGCTCGTCCTTTCGGCCGCGGGCGGGGAGGCCGCGGAGCGTCTCCGTGTGACCTCCGCGAAGGCTCCGCTCTACAGCCGGGCTGCTTCCGACTCGTTCCACCTCCTCGACCTGGAGAAGGGCGCGGAGCTCGAGGCCGTGGAGAAGACGGGCGACTGGTACTCGGTGCGCGTGGTGAGCTCCACCGTCAAGGGTGCGAACGGCGTGAAGGGCTTCATCAGCCAGGCCGACGTGCAGGTCGTGGCCACGGAAACGGCCGCGCCTCCAGCGCCTGCGCCGGTGGCTCCTCGACCGACGCCCACGCCGCGTCCAGCGGCTCCGCCTCCGCCGCCCGCCCCGCGACCGGTCGAGCCGCCGCCCGTTGTCGAGACGGCGCCCGTAACACCTCCGCGTCCCGTGACTCCGCCGCCGCCGGTGGCCCCGACTCCCGCCGTCGCGGCCGGAGTGCCGGAGCGCACGCGGTTCGTCTTCAGCCTCAACGCCGGCGTCCTCCCGGCGAAGCTGGAGTTCAGCGAGTCGCGCACGTTCACGGAGTTCGCCGAGCAGGGCACGCTCGACGTCGCCAATTCCTACGACCTCGGGTACGGCGGGGAAGCGGGGCTGCGCTACCTCTTCACGGACCACGTGGGCGCGGAGGCCGTCTTCTCGTACACGAGACGGAGCGGCTCCGCCGAGTACACGGGACATTTCCCGCACCCGCTGTACCTCGATCGGCCGCGCGTCGTGTCGGGGACCGTGGAGGACCTCACGCACAAGGAGGCGACCATCCACGCGGACCTGGTCTACGCCGGGACCTCGGACAAGGTCGGCTACGCGCTCTTCGGCGGCTTGTCGTACTTCGTCCAGGTGAAGCCGAGCCTCATCGGTCTGCCGCAGTACACGCAGTCCTACCCCTACGACGACATCACGGTGACGAACGTGCCCATCCTGTCGCCGAGCGAGAGCAAGGCCGGCTTCAACGTGGGCGGCGAGCTCGAGTATCGGTTCTCCGAGAGGGTGGGAGGGGCGCTCGCCGTGCGCTATAGCCGGGCCTCGGTCGAGTTCAAGATCGACGACGCGAACACGACCAAGATCGACGCCGGCGGGTTCTTCGTCGCGCTGGGCCTGCGGGTGCGCTTCTAGTAGGATCGGGCACCCTTGAGCAGCGAGACGATCGGCATCGACGTCCGGACGGAGAGCGGCCCCGGCATCCTGTCCGCGCTCGCCGCCGCGATCGCCCGGCACCAGGGCGACATCACGTCGGTCGAGATCGTGGAGCGCGGGCCCGTGGAGAGCCGCGTCTACTTCGAGATCGCGCTGCCCGGCGAAGCCGATGCGCTCGTGGCCGAGCTCCAGGCGATGCCCGCGGTCCGCGCCTTGGAGCGCGTGCCCACGCTCCAGCGCATCTACGGCAAGCGCATCATCATCGTGGGCGGTGGGGCCCAGGTCGGACAGGTGGCGATCGGTGCCATCTCCGAAGCCGACCGCCACAACATCCGGGGCGAGCACATCTCGGTGGACACGATCCCGCTCGTGGGGGAGACGCCGCTCGCGGAGGCGGTGCGGGCGGTGACGCGGCTTCCCCGCGCGCGCGCGCTCGTGCTCGCGGGCGCGCTCATGGGCGGGGACATCGAGAAGGCGGTGCGCGAGGTGAGGGCCCGGGGCCTGCTCGTGATCAGCCTCAACATGGCGGGAAGCGTTCCCGACGCGGCCGACCTCGTCGTCACCGATCCCGTCCAGGCGGGAGTGATGGCGGTGATGGCGGTGGCGGAGACGGCAAAGTTCAGCCTCGACCGCTTGACCCGACGCGTCTTCTAGCAGGGTGCTGAAAAGTGTCCTCTCGCGGCGCGCGGCGGTAATGGGTCCCCGCAGCTAGCCTGATGGGCCGATGCCGGATTTCGAGACCACGGCGCGCGCGTCTGTCAAAGGCTGCTTTTTCAGCACCCTGCTAGCGCGGCGCCTCGCGTGATCGCCGTGGTGGGCGCAGGGGCGGCGGGCCTCGCCGCCGCCATCTTCGCTGCCCGCAGGGGCGTCTCCGGTCCGCTCGTGGCGCTCGACGGCGCCACCCGCATCGGCGCCAAGATCCTCGTCAGCGGCGGCGGGCGCTGCAACGTCACGAACACCGTCGTCACCGAGCGCGACTTCCGCGGCGGCAGCCGTCACGTGGTGCGGCGCGTGCTCCGCGCATTCCCGGCGGAAGCGGCCGTCGCGTTCTTCCGGGAGATCGGCGTCTCGCTGCACGAGGAAGAGGACGGCAAGCTCTTTCCCGACGCGAACCGGGCGCGGACGGTGCTGGAAGCGCTCGAGGGCGAGGCCGAGAAGCGCGGGGTTGCGATCCGGCCCGGTCACCGCGTCCTGGGGATCACGAAGGAAGGGACGGCCTTCCGCCTGCGCACGAGCCGGGGGGAGCTGGACGCGGACGCCGTCGTGCTCGCGACCGGCGGGCTGTCGCTTCCCAAGACGGGCAGCGACGGCGGCGGCTACGCGCTCGCCGAGAGCCTCGGACACTCGCTCACGCCGCGCACGCCGGCCCTCGCCCCGCTCGTCCTCGACGGGAGCTTCCATTCGGGGCTGGCGGGCGTGTCGCACGAGGCGGAGATCGCGATCCACACGCGGCCGCGCGTGCGGCAGCGCGGCGCGCTTCTCTGGACCCATTTCGGGATCAGCGGTCCCGCCGCCCTCGACGCCTCTCGCTTCTGGCACCACGCGGTCCGCGACGACCCCGGTGTTCGCGTGACCGCGAGCCTCGTCCCCGGCCGCGACTGGGAGGCGATCGAGTCGGCTCTCGTCGCCGCGGCTCGCGAGAGCCCCCATCGCGCCGTCAAGAGCGCGCTCGGCGCCTGGTTGCCCGCCGCAGTCGCGTCCGCGGTCCCGCGAGCCGTCGGGATCGACCCGGACTCCCGCCTCGGGCGGCTCCTCCGCGAGGACCGGAAGCGGCTCGTCCGCGCGCTCCTCGAGTGGGAGCTTCCCGTGCGGGACAGCCGGGGCTGGAACTTCGCGGAGGCGACCGCGGGGGGCGTGCGCCTCGACGAGGTGGAGCCGGCGACGATGGCGTCGCGACGGTGCCCCGGGCTCTTCCTCGTCGGGGAGATGCTCGACGTGGACGGCCGCCTCGGCGGCTTCAACTTCCAGTGGGCGTGGTCGAGCGGCTGGGCGGCCGCGCGCGGCCTCGCCGAGCGGCGGACGTGACTGTGCTAGTCTCCGGTCGCCGATGCCCGCCTTCCGTTTCATCGTCCAGGGTCGAGTGCAGGGAGTGGGGTACAGGTACTTCGCCCGCAGGCAGGCCGAGGCCCTCGGCGTCACCGGATACGCGCGCAACCGGCCGGACGGGACGGTGGAGGTGGTGGCGGAGGGCATGGAGCCGGCGCTGCGCGACTTCGAAGCGCGGCTGCGGACCGGCCCGGACTTCTCGTCGGTGAGCGGGCTCGACCGCGCTCCCATCGAGGAGCGCGGCGATTCCGGGTTCTCCATTCGTTAGTCGGGAGGCGGAAGGATGGACATCGAGGGCCAGATCGAGTCGCTGAAGAAGGCGATCCGCGACGTGCCCGACTTTCCCAAGCCGGGCATCGTGTTCAAGGACATCACGACCCTTCTCAAGGACCCCGAGGCGTTCCGCCGCGCTCTCGACCTCTTCACCGTGCTCTGCGCGGACCACCGGGCCGACAAGGTGGTCGCCGTGGAGAGCCGGGGCTTCATCCTTGGAAGCGCGCTCGCGCTGCGGCTGGGGATGGGGTTCATTCCCGTGCGCAAGCCAGGCAAGCTCCCCGCGCGCACGCTGCGGATGACGTACGACCTCGAATACGGCCAGGACTGCGTCGAGATCCACGAGGACGCGATCGCGCCGGGCGACCGCGTGCTCGTCGTGGACGACGTCATCGCCACCGGGGGCACGGCTCGGGCGACGGGCGACCTCGTCGAGAAGATGGGAGGGAAGGTGGCGGCCTATGCCTTCCTGATCGAGCTCGGCTTCCTCGACGGGCGGAAGAGGCTGGGCGACCGCGAGGTCCTGAGCCTGATTCGCTACTAGCCGGAGGGCTGGCGAGTCGGCTTGTAGAACTGCGCGACCGGGTCCCTCAATTTACACGCCTCGGCCGTCCCGCGCGGCCCCCCGCTCCCAAGCCTTTCGTGGCACTTCGTTTGCTCGGATCGACTTCCGGGCCAGGGATCACCCGGCCCAGGAGGATTCGTTGATGCGTCGACCGTTTCCGGTCTTTATCCTGATGATTCTCGGCGCTTTCGCATTCCTCGGCTGCCACGACAACGGAAACACGGCGGTCTACACCGCCAACCTCACCGGAGGGGCCGATGTCCCTCCCAAGACCACCACCGCCACGGGCAGCGCGACCCTCAACTTCGACGGTACGGGCACGGTGCACTTCACGGTCGTCGTCCACGAGATCACCCACGTGACGGAGGCCGTCATCGCCTCCGGTACGGCGGACGAGAACGGCCCGGTCCGCGTGACGCTGCTTTCGCGAGAGCGCACGGGGCCGATGGACGGGACGCTCGCCGATGGCACCTTCACCAGCGCCAACGTGAAGGGGATCAGCCTCGACACGTTGCTGGGCGAGATGAAGAGCGGCGACGCCTACGTGAGCGTGATCACTGGCGACGACCCGGCAGGAGCGATTCGCGGCCAGATTCAGCAGATGTAGCGACTCTCGGCGTTACTTCCCGCGGAGCTGCAGAACGGTACCGTCCACTCCCGCCGGCGGCTGCTCGTCGGCGAAGCGGTGGTCGTCCTGCAGCTCCGCGCGCAGCGCGTGCGCCGCGTGGTCGTCCGACATGACGAAGACGATGTTGGGGCGCGCCGCCGGCACGGCGGCGAGGAGAGCGGCCGCGAGCGCGGAAGTCATTGGCGCGACTGCAGGTCCGGGCCGATCGCGCTGCAAGCCGCGGCCCATGCGGCGCCGCCGGGCTCGCCAGGGTATACTGATGGCTGGATGAATGCGCCTGTAGCTCAACAGGATAGAGCAGGAGCATCCTAAGCTCAAGGTTGGGGGTTCGAGTCCCTCCAGGCGCACCAACAGGAGAGAGCGGAGAGAGCGTGGACAGGGAGCTGAAGCGGCAGATCAAGGAAGACGAGTTCGTCACGACGCTGGAGCACGTCGTGGCGTGGGCGAACGCCCGCAAGGACGAGGTGCGGATTGGGCTCGGCGTGCTCGTGGTGCTGGGAGCGGCGGCCGCCGCGTTCGTGTACTTCCAGGGCGAGAAGGCACGCGAGGCGGAGAGCGCGCTCCAGGAGGCCCTGGACATCTGGCGGGCGCCGGTGGAGACGGAGCTGCCCCCGACCGCCGACAAGCCCACGGGCCAGGTCTTCGCCACCGCCGACGAAAAGTACAAGAGCGCGGCCGCGGCCTTCGAGGGTGTGGACCGACGCTATCCGTCGCGGCCCGAAGCGGAGACTGCCCGCTACTACGCCGCTCTCTGCCGCGAGCGGCTCCGGCAGTACGACGAGGCGGAGAAGGGTTTGAAGGCGCTCGCCGACCGCAAGAGCGGAGCGCGCCTCGAGCCCACCGTGGCCAGGATCGCCCTCGCCGACCTCTACAGGCGGCGCGGGGAGGTCGACAAGGCCGTCGAAGCCTACCGCGCGGTGGTGGCGGACCGCGAGTTCGCCTTTCCGCGCGACTACGCGCTCATGAGCCTGGCCTCGACGCTCGAGGACGCCAACCGCCTGAGCGAGGCCCGGGCCAGCTACAAGCGCCTGACCGAGGACTTTCCCGCCAGCGTCTACGCCCAGGAGGCGCGCCGGCGGGCGGAGCGCCTGCAGGCCGCGTCCTAGCCGGAGAGCCGCGTGAAGAAACGAACGGCCTGGATACTGGCCGCCGGGGTAGCGGCGGTGGCGCTGGGTGCCGCCTTCATGGGCGGGCTCGCGCTCGTGCTGCGCAAAGGCGGAGGCGGGTCGTTCACGGGATGGGGAGGCGACGCGTACCTCTCGCTCGCCGTGGACGGGGACGTCGCCGAGCAGCCCGCGTCCGATGTGGACACGATCTTCACGACGCCTCGGCCGTCGCTGCGCGGCCTCGTGGAGAGCCTGGACCGCGCGGCCAAGGACCCGAAGATGAAGGGGGTCGTGGTCCGCGTGGGCTCGCTCGACGGCGGCTGGGGCAAGGTGCAGGAGCTGCGCGACGCGATCGCGCGCTTCCGACGGTCGGGCAAGCCCGCCTACGCCCACCTCGAGTCCGTGGGCAACCAGGAGTACTACCTCGCCACCGCCTGCACGCAGATCTACGCGGTCCCCCAGGCCCTCGTCCTCGTGCACGCGCTGAGCATGGAGGTGACGTTCTTCCGCCAGGCCCTCGACAAGCTCGGCGTCGAGGCGCAGTTCGAGGGCGTGGGGCGCTACAAGAACGCCCCCAACCAGTTCACGGAGGACCGCTTCACCGCTCCGCACCGCGAGCAGACGGAGGCGCTGCTCGACAGCCTGTACGCGCAGTACGTGGCCGCGATCGCGGAGAGCCGGAAGAAGACGCCGGCGGAGGTGCGGGCGATCCTCGAGGCCGGCCCCTACGACGCGGCGGGCGCGCTGCGCGCCGGGCTCGTGGACGAGCTCGTGTACGAGGACGAGCTGGAAGGCCGCCTGAAGGCGCGCGAGCGGGTGACGCCGGGGCGGTACGTGCGCGCCGCCCGCGGCTTCGGCTTCGACGGACGGCCCAAGGTCGCGCTCATCTACGCGGTGGGCGAGATCATGAGCGGCGAGAGCGACGCGAGCCCGTTCGGCGGCGACCTCGCGGGATCGACGACGCTCTCCCGCGCCATCCGGCAGGCCCGCAACGACGCCACGATCCGCGCCATCGTCCTGCGAGTGGACAGCCCCGGGGGATCGGGCACCGCGTCGGAGGTGATCTGGCGCGAGCTGTCGCTCGCCCGCAAGTCGAAGCCCGTGATCGTCTCGATGGGGGACGTGGCCGCCTCGGGCGGCTACTACATCGCCATGACGGGAGACGCGATCGTGGCCCAGCCCGCGACCATCACCGGCTCCATCGGCGTCTTCAGCGGCAAGTTCGCCCTGCGCGGCCTCTACAGCAAGCTGGGCCTCACGAAGGAGATCGTGGAGCGCGGAAAGAACGGCTCCTTCTTCTCCGAGTACCGCCCGTGGACGAACGAGGAGCGCAGCAAGATGCACAACCTCATGGCCTCGTTCTACGGCGAGTTCGTGAGCAAGGCGGCCAAGGGCCGCGGCAAGAGCTACGCGGACATCGACCGCGTGGCCCAGGGCCGCGTGTGGACGGGTGCGGAAGCGCTCAAGGTCGGGCTGGTGGATCGGCTGGGCGGCCTCGAGACGGCGCTCGACCTCGCGCGCGAGAAGGCGAACATCGGCAAGGACGAGGAGCTGGCCCTCGTCGTGCTCCCGGAGAAGAAGGGCGTCTTCGAGACGATCCTCGAGCGTCAGGAGGAGTCGGCGGGAGGCGCCGTGCGCATCCTGCCCTCGGACGTCCGTGCGATCCTTCGCTGGGCGTCGGTGCTCAGCGGCCGGGAGCCGATCGCCCGGCTGCCCTTCGAGCTGCGAATCTTCTAGGGGCGGGGCTCACGCCCCGTACTGCTGTCGGATCCGGTCTTTCCAGGCCTTCCGCGAGCCCTGGTAGTCCCGCCCGTAGACGCGCCGGTAGGCCTCGTCGACGCTGCCCGTCTCCGACATCGCGCGCAGGAGGTCGTTGATCCCGCCCTGTCCGCGCTCGGCGATCAGGAACTCCACGAAGGAGAGCGCCTCGGCGTAGAAGCCGGCAACTCCTCCCGCCCGGCCCGAAGCGATCGCCTGCAGCTCCGCCGGCGAGTAGACGGAGGCGGCGCGCTTGCCCTCCATGTACTGCGCGAGCCCCTCGTGGAGGTCGCGGGGAGCGACCCCGCGCGTCTCGTCGTTCACGAAGGCGTGCGTGAGCTCGTGGATGAGCGTCTCGTCCATGTCCGTGGTGAGCAACGCGGTGAGGCCGCCGATGGGGATGCGGATCCGTCCGTCGAGGTCGTCGAAGTGGCCTCCCGCCCAGGCGGGTGCCCCCGTGCTGTCGTAGTAGGCCTGGCGCGAGAAGAGGATCACGGGGATCGTGGCCGCGGGCTGGTGGTCGAAGGTGCGCACGAGCGTCGCGTGGTGGCGCTCGAGCACGCGCAGGATCGCCCGGCCCACCTCCTCGTGGGCCTCGCCGTCGTAGCGGACGTGGAAGTACGCGAGCTGCTGCTCCTGCATCCCCTTCTCGCTCGCCATCCCGGAGCGGATGCGCGTCAGGAGGGCGCGCGCCATCGGTTCCTCGCGCACGTCGAGGGAGGCGACGAGCGCCTCCTCGGCCTCGCGGTTGCGGTCCTGGCGCAGCAGCGCGAAGGCGAGGGCGCGCAGCGCGTCGGGATCGCGCGGGGCGAGGGTCAGCCACTCGCGGGCGGCGGCCTCGGCGCCCGCCCAGTCGCCGGCCTCGAGGAGCACGTCCGCGATCGCGGCCCGCAGGTGCGGGTCGTCGTTCACGGCGACGGCCCGCCGCAGGTACGAGAGCGACTCGTCGAAGCGCCGGGCCTTCCGCTCCTGAGCCGACACCGTCACGAGCACGGCCTGGAGGAGCTTGCGCAGCGGCTCCTGGCCGGGATAGCGGGTGAAGAGGTCCTCGGCGTCTCGGACGTCGCTGCTCGGCATCGGCTGGCGCCGCTGCAGCCGGTCGGCGAGCCGGCTCGCCGTCGCGCGGTCCGCTTCCGGCACTCCCGCGTCCGCCTCCACGGTCATCGCCGCGACCGGCGGGGGAGACGGCAGCGCCGATGGCGAGGGAACGGGCAGCGCAGCGGCCGGCAGCGTCGTCGGGGCGGGGAGGGATGACGTATTCGGCAGCCGGCCCTCGCCCTCGGCGATCGACGACGGCGAGCGACGCAGGAAGAAGACCGCTGCGGCTGCGACTACAGCGAGGCCGACGAGAGGCAGGACGAGGCCGCCAAGCCCTGCGTGCTCTGTGGTTTCCGGGGAGGGCGAGGGACGGGTAGGCCGTGGACCCTTCCACTTGGCGAGGACGATGCCGCAGCGGGGGCACGTTGGGGTGGTGACGTCAGGCGCGGCGCAGCGGGGGCAGTCCATGGCGGCGCGTTGGCCGCCCTCCCACGGCCGTTCTATACTAACAGGTTGAATCCAGGCAGATCGGGAGCGACGAGCATGGGCGCATCGACGGGGCAGAGAGAACGCGCGAAGGTCGGTTCGGGAACGCGCCGCGCGCGCGTGGCCGTGATCAAGACGCGACCGGAGACCGTGCTCGACGACGTCGCGGGCATGATGCGGGGTCTCGGCTACCGCGACGCGCTGCCTTCCGTCAACCGGACGATCCTCAAGGACAACATCTCCTGGCACCTGCCGTACCTCTCGGCGAACACGACGCCCTGGCAGCTCGAAGGGGTCGTGCGGACGCTCCGCGAGGACGGCTACAAGGACCTCCTCGGCCTGCACAACCAGACGGTCGTCACCGATGCCGCCCGCGGGGACAAGCTCAACAAGTTCGCCGGGGTCTACGAGCGCTACGGCATCCCCGCCGTGAACAACTTCGACCCCGACTGCCGGTGGGTGACGATCGAGCCCAAGGCCGAGCTCCTCGTGCTCCCGCGCATCTTCGGGGAGGTGAAGGTCCCGGAGGTGATGATCGGCACCAACATCGTCCACCTGCCGACCGTGAAGACGCACGTCTACACGACGATGACGGGGGCGATGAAGAACGCCTTCGGCGGGCTCCTCAAGGACAACCGCCACTGGGCGCACACCGACATCCACAAGACGCTCGTGGACCTCCTCGCCATCCAGAAGCAGATCCACCCCGGCATGTTCGCGGTGATGGACGGAACGATCTGCGGCGACGGGGCGGGACCGCGGGCGATGATCCCGGTGGTCAAGAACTACATGCTCGCGAGCGACGACATGGTCGCGATCGACGCCATCAGCGCCTGGCTCATGGGGTTCGACCCGCTGGCGGACGTCGAGTGCATCCGCGTGGCCCACGAGCGCGGCCTCGGCGTGGGCGACGTGCGGGAGATCCAGGTGGTCGGCGAAGACATCTCGGAGGTCAACTTCCACTTCAAGGTGCAGTACCACTTCGCGAGCCGCGTGGGCCGCCTGCTCTGGTTCACGCCCCTGGCCCGCATCCAGTCGATCTTCTTCAAGACGCCGCTCGTCCACGCCTTCATCTGGGGCTCCGCCTTCTACCACGACCGCTACTGGTGGCCGGTGCACGGCACGCGGCGGATGGACGAGATCGCGAAGAGCCCCTGGGGTCGGCTGTTCGCAGCGTACGAATGACGCGGGGCCTGAGCCGCCCACGTCGATGAACAAGTGACCACCGCCGTCGAAGCGACGGCCCCCTGCCGCGTCGACCTCGCCGGGGGGACGATCGACATCTGGCCGCTCTACCTCTTCCATCCGGGCGCGGTCACGGTCAACGTCGCCATCGACCGGCGGGCCTGGTGCCGCGTGGAGACGGGCGGCGACGGCGTCCGTGTCGAGTCGAAGGACACGCTGCAGAAGGCGGAAGGACGCGACGTGGCCGAGGTGCTGGCCAAGGGCTCGCAGCCGCTCGTGGCGGAGATCCTGCGCGCGATGGGTGTCGAGACGGGAATCCGCGTGGTCACGCAGTCGAAGGTGCCGGCGGGCTCGGGGCTCGGCGGCTCCTCGGCCCTGGTGGTGGCGGTGGCGGCCGCCGTGGCCCGCGCCATCGGCCGGGCGCTGCCCGCCGAGGAGCTCCTGCCCCTCGTCCGCGACGCGGAGTGCCGCTGCATCGCGGTGCCCGCCGGTATCCAGGACCACTTCGGCGCCTACTACGGCGGCGTCCTCGCCCTGCACCTCGAGGCGGGCAACGTGCGCGTGGAGCGCCTGCGCACCGACCCCGCTCGCGTCGAGGAGTCGCTCCTGCTCGTGGACGCGGGAGCCACGCGCTTCTCGGGGATCAACAACTGGGACGTCTTCAAGGGGCAGATCGACGGCGATTCCGGCGTGCGGGACTCGCTGGGCACGATCGCCGCGGTCGCGGGACGGGTGCGGCAGGCGCTCGTGGAGTCGCGCTTCGCGGACGTGACCGGCCTCGTGCGCGAGGAGTGGGAGGCGCGCAAGCGCCTCGCCCCCGGGGTGACGACGCCGGACATCGACCGCATCGCGGAGGTCGTGACGGCGAGCGGGGGGGCCGCCAAGGTCTGCGGCGCCGGGGGCGGAGGCATCGTCGCGGTGTGGGCGCCTCCGGGAGCGCGCGGCCCCGGCGAGCGCGAGGCCGTCGCGCGGGCGCTCAAGGACGCCGGGTTCCGCACCTTCCCGGCCCGGGTGGACCTGCGCGGCCTCGAGGTCGAGGAGATCCGAATATAATGATGAGTTCGACGAGGGAAAGGGAATGATTCAGGCGACGCAGCTCAAGCGCGGTATGGTCATCGTCCACGACGGACAGCTCTTCCGGGTCCTGGAGACCCTGCACAAGACCCCGGGGAACCTCCGCGGCTTCGTGCAGGCCAAGATGAGGAACCTGAAGAGCGGCTCGCAGGTGGAGCACCGCTTCCGCTCCGTGGACATGGCGGAGCGCGCCATCCTGGACGAGTCGGAGATGGAGTTCCTCTACCAGGACGGGGACATGTACCACTTCATGAACAACGAGACCTTCGAGCAGATCGGCTTGAGCGACGAGGTGCTCGGGGACGCCGTCGGCTACCTCATCCCCAACATCAAGCTCAAGGTCGAGATGTACGAGGGCCGGCCGGTGGGCATCGAGCTTCCCCTCACCGTGGAGATGAAGGTCATGGAGACGGAGCCCGCGATCAAGGGCGCGTCCGTTTCGAACGTGGGCAAGCCCGCGAAGATGGAGACGGGCCTCGTGGTGAACGTCCCGCCCTTCATCAACGAGGGAGACGTGATCCGGATCGACACCGCGACCGGCGCCTACATCGAGCGCGCCGGCAAGTAAGGCCTCCTTGGCCATCAAGGGGCGGACCCCCGCGGGCACGGGCTCGATCGAGGTCATCACCGGGAGCATGTTCAGCGGGAAGAGCGAGGAGCTCATCCGCCGGGTGCGCCGCGCGCAGATCGCGAAGCAGACCGTGCAGCTGTTCAAGCCCCGGGTGGACGCGCGCTACTCGGTGGACGAGATCGTGAGCCACTCCGAGATGAAGATGCCCTCCCAGGTCGTGGGCTCTGCGGAGGAGATCCTGGCCGCGGTGGGACCGGACACGGACGTGGTGGCGATCGACGAGGGGCAGTTCTTCGACGCCGCGATCGTGGACGTGGCGAACGAGCTCGCCAACGAGGGACGCCGCGTGATCGTGGCGGGCCTCGACCAGGACTTCCGCGGCCGGCCCTTCGAGCCGATGCCGCAGCTCATGGCGATCGCGGAGTACGTGGACAAGACGCTCGCCATCTGCATGCGCTGCGGCGCCCCCGCGAACCGCTCGCAGCGGTTGGTGGCCGCGAGCGATAGGGTCGTCGTCGGGGGCGCTCACGAGTACGAAGCGCGCTGCCGTACGTGCTTCGATCCCGGCTCCGAAGTGTAACGATACGTGACACTTTCCGGCGGTGCGGCGCTCCGCGGCGCCTGAAGCGAATCCCTTAAATGCAACCGAATCAGGGAGTAACGGGCAATGAATGCTCCAGGCACGCGCGTTGCACCACTCGTGGCCGCAATGAGCTCCCCCGAGCTGGTGCCTCTCGTTCGCTGCCGCCTTCTCGGTCGCGACGAAGCGAGCGTGCGCGCGCTTCGCTACGTGCCGCTCGTCGAGTTCGGACTGTGGAAGCACCTCATGGAGACGCGCCACGAGCGGCAGGTGAGCGTCGAATCGATCTCCGTGTGGGTCGCGGAGGACCCGGCCCGCTGGAACTCCGGCTTCGCCGCGGAGGACCTGGAGCCCGTCCTGCGGGTGCGCCTGGAGGTCAAGGGTCCAGACGGTGTGCCGGTGCCCGTCGAGCGGTTCTTTCCCGCCGAGACCTATCCGGAGGCGCAGGAGGCCCTGCTGTCGCACTACGAGCAGGCGGAGCGCCTCGTCGCGACGCCCGGCTACTTCGTGCCCACAGCGGGGCCGCCCGTGGAGACGCTCCTCTCCGCGTCGCTCGCGTACTAGGACGCGTCCTTCACCGGCCGTCGCCCACGGCGGGCGGGGGCCGGGGGTGATCACGATCGACGGCGGGCAGGCGGAGAGCGTCGGCCAGATGCTCCGCACCGCGCTCGCGCTCTCCGCGGCCACCGCCCAGCCCTTCGAGATGCGCCGCATCCGCGCGCGCCGTCCGCGGACCGGGCTGGGACCGAACGACCTCGCCGCGGTCCGGGCGGCGTCGCTCGTCTGCGGGGCGCGCGTGCACGGCCTCTTCGACGGGTCGCCCGACCTCCGATTCGAGCCCGGACCCGTCGCCGCCGGCGACTTCGGCTTCGACATGGGCGGGGCGGGGGCGGTGAGCCTCGTGCTCCAGACGGTGGTCCCGGTGCTCGCCACGGTGTCCCAGGCCAGCCGCATCACCATCACCGGCGGGACGCACGTCCCGCTCGCCCCCACGTTCGAGTACCTGGCGCGTCCGTGGGCGGCCACGGTGGAGCGACTGGGTCTGCGCGCGTCGTTCACGCTCGACCAGGCGGGTTTCCGCCCGCGAGGCGGCGGCGTCGCTCGGGCCACCGTCGAGGGCGGCTGGAGCCGCCCGACGATGCTCGACCTCGGCGAGAGGGGCGCGCTCGTCGAGGTGCATGGGATCGCGGCGGCGGCCAAGGTGAAGGGCGATCTCGCGCGGCGGATGTCCGAGGCCGCGCGCAGCCGGCTCTGGGAGGCGAGGCGCCTCGAGTCGACGTGGGACGTCGTCGAGCCGCGGGCGGCCGCGCCGGGATCGTACTTCCTGCTGGAGGCCGTGTTCGAGAAGGGCCGGGCGGGGTTCGCGTACCTCGGCGAGCGGGGGCTGCGGCCGGAGCTCCTCGGCGAGCGGGCGGCGCGCCGGCTGCTGCGTTTCCTCGACGGAGAGTCCGCCACCGATCCCTTCCTCGCCGACCAGCTCGCCGTTGCTCTCGCGCTCGCCGGCGGAGGCGGCCGCGTCAGCACGAGCGGGGTGAGCGCGCACCTCGAGACGGTGGTCGCCGTCCTCTCCGCATTCGGCGTCGCGGCGAGCACGTGGGGGCGCCGCGGCGGACCGGGAGGCCTCGAGGTGGGGCGTTGTTGACCGTCCGCGCCCGGCTCGCTAGCATTTCCTGCGCCGCGGTCACGCTCGCCTCGCTTGGCGGAGCCGCCTGCGTCACGCGAACGCTCGCTCCGTCGGCGCCCCCCACGGGTCCGCTGCGCGCGGCGAGCCTGGAGGAAGCGCTGGCCGCCTTCGACGGCTACTGCCGCGAGATCAAGAGCCTGAGCGCGAGCGGCGACCTCGACGTCCGCGACTTCCGCGCGGGCAAGGCCCGCAAGGTGGGAGTGCGGCTCGTCGCGGCCAGGGGAGGTCGGCTCTACATCAAGGGCTCGGTGGCGGTGGTGACGGCCCTCGAGGTCGTGGCCGACGGCGAGCGCTTCTGGTTCCAGATCCCGGCCAGGAAGAAGGTGTGGACCGGGCGCGCCGACGGCCAGCCGCGAGCAGAGGACGAGCAGGCCCCGTACTACGCGCTGCGGCCGGCGGACGTGGCCGCGGCCCTCCTCCCGGAGCCGCTCGAGCCGAAAGCGGACACGACCGTGCTCGTCGACGGCGATCGCGAGGCCGTCACGCTGACCGTTGCGGACAAGCCCCGCGGGCCGGTCCGCCGCGCGGTGCGCCTGGAGAGGGCGAGCCTCCGGCCGCTGGGGGAGAAGCGCTACGACGAGAGCGGAGACGTCGTGGCCGTCTTCACCTTCGGCGCGTGGGAGGGGCGATACCCGCGACGCATCGTGGTCGGACGGCCCACGCAAGGCTACGAGGCCGAGTTCACGCTCGACAAGGCGGACGTGAACGCCGCGGTCCCCGACCGCGCCTTCGTCCCCCGCGTGCCGTCGGACTACGAGGTGGTCGAGGTGGGCTCGTGACCACCGCTGCTCCCGACGACATCCTCCGCACCCACGACCTGCGGATGGTCTATCACGTCGGACACGTGGAGGTGGAGGCGCTGCGCGGTGTCGACATCGCGGTGCGTCGCGGCGAGTTCGTGGCGATCATGGGGCCCTCGGGATGCGGAAAGTCGACGCTCCTGAATCTCCTCGGAGGGCTCGCCCGTCCCACCGCCGGACGCGTGATCGTGGACGGAGTCGAGATCTCGGTGGCGGGAGACAACGAGCGCACGCGCGTGCGCCGGGAGAAGATCGGCTTCGTCTTCCAGCGGTTCAACCTCCTGCCCACCCTCACCGTACGCGGCAACCTCGAGATCGCCCGGCAGATCCAGGGCGAGAAGCCGCCCACGCGCGAGCGCATCCGGGCCCTCCTGGAGATGGTGGGCCTGCCCCACAAGGAGGGGATGAAGCCGCTCGACCTCTCCGCCGGCGAGCAGCAGCGCATCGCGATCGCGCGCGCCCTCGTCAGCAACCCCGCGATCCTCCTCGCCGACGAGCCCACCGGCAACCTCGACTCGGTGAACAGCTCGATGATCCTCGAGCTCTTCCGCGAGCTGAACCGCGGCCGCGGGCAGACGATCGTGATGATCACGCACAACCCGGAGGCGGCGGCGTTCGCCCACCGCAGGATCGAGATGAAGGACGGCCGCGCGGTGGTGCACGGCCACGGCGTGATGGCGGCGCAGGGGGCGGCGCGATGAAGAGCTCGTGGGCCCGGCTGCTGCTGTGGGACTACGAGCGGGGCAGCCTCGCCTACGACCTCGCCTGTATCGTCGTCCTCGGCATCCTGCTCCTCGCCCCTCCGGCTTTCTGGGGCGATCCGCTCCGGGTGCTTCCGTGAGCGGCCTGGTGCTCGCGGCGCTTCTCGCCGCCCCCGCGGACGCGGCCTCCGTGCTGCGGTCCCTCGAGGAGGCGGGCCGCGCGCTCAAGACGATGCAGGCCGCCTTCGTGGAGACGAAGGTCCTCGTGCTCCTGGACGAGAAGACGGAGAGCCGGGGCAGCGTGCTGCTCGAGGTGCCGGGTCGGCTCCGCTGGAACTACGAAGCCCCCACGCCGGGCACGATGATCGTCAAGGACGGCAAGTACGTGCGCTACTTCCCGGCGAGCAAGCAGGTGTTCCGGGGGGCGGCCAAGGGGGAGGCCGACCTCCTCGTGGGCTTCGGCCCGGGAGCGGCCGGCCTCGGCCAGAAGTACGAGGTGACGCTCGTGGGGGACGAGACCGTGGAGGGCCGCGGCGCGCACGTGCTCGACCTCAAGCCGCGCGCGGGGCAGGGCGGGCTCTTCACCGGCATCCGTCTCTGGGTGGACGCGGAGCGCTCCGTCCCGGTGCAGACACGCCTCACCGAGCCCACGGGCGACCACACGACCATCCGGTTCGACCGCGTGCGCCTGAACGAGAAGCTCCCGGCGGGGGCCTTCGACGCGAAGCTGCCGGGCGACGTGATCGAGGTGAAGTGAGCGCGGCTCTCTCCGCGGGGGCGAAGCGGGCCCGCCTCCTCGCCACCTTCATCAAGGGACGTCCGGTCTGGTGCACCTGGCAGGTCGTGCCGCGCTGCGCGTCGTTCTGCGTCTTCTGCGAGCACCGGGCCGAGGGCACGACCGGCGAGCTGGACCTCGCGGGGTGCCGGGCGGTGGTGCGCGAGCTGTCCGCCCTGGGATCGCTGCTCGTGAGCCTTTCCGGGGCCGACCCCTTCCTGCGCTCCGACCTGCCCGAGATCGTGGGCGCGCTCGCGGAAACGCACTTCCCGATCCTCACCACACACGGCTGGTCCGTGACGCGGGAGAAGGCGCGGGCCGTTTGGCGGAGCGGCCTGCTCGCAGCGAGCGTCACGCTCCACGACGCCGAGGCCGGTCCCCACGACGAGGCGACGGGGCTGCCGGGCAGCCACGCGCGCGCGCTCGCCGCGCTGCGCGTCCTCGGCGAGGAGCGGGCGCGCGGGAGCCAGCAGGTCAACGTCAAGGTGAGCCTGGCGGGGATGGACGGTGGCAAGCTGCCGGGCCTCCTTCGGCTGGCCGAGGAGCACGGAGCCTCCGTCTCCGTCGAGCTGCCGTACCCGCTGGCGCACGACGGTGCTCCGGGCCTCACCGCCCGGCTGCGAAAGCTGAAGGCCGCCTACCCGAACCTGCGCACGAGCGAGTTCTTCCTGGACCGCGTCGAGCAGGCCCTGGGCGGGGGAGTCCCCGGCTGCCGGGCCGGCCGCTCGTTCTTCAACGTGGACCACCGGGGACGGGTCTCGAAGTGCCTCGAGTTCCGCACCCCGGAGGACCAGGCGGGGGACATCGCGGCCGAGGCTTCCTCCGCGGTGATGGACCGTCTGGGGGCCAAGAGCGCCGAGAACCGCTGCCAGGCGTGCTGGATGAGCGCGCGTGGCGAGGTGGAAGGGCTCTACACGTGGCGGGGATTCGTGGGCGGCCTCGCCACCCTGGTGCGGCCGTGAGATCCGCGGTCCTCCTCGCGCTCGTCCTCCTCGCGTCCCCGGTCCGCGCGCAGGAGACGCCGCAGCCCGCGCCCACGCCGGACGCGAGCGAGCTGCTCGACGGCCTGCTCGGCGGGCTCCTCGGCTTTCCCGAGCGGAACGGGGCCGAGCTGCAGAAGGAGGTCGAGAAGACGGGAGGCGTCCCCTTCCGCCGCGACGTGCCCGTGGACTTCATGGACAAGGCCGGGCTCGAGCGGTTCCTCCGCGAGCTGTTCGACGACGAGTACCCGCCGTCGCGGGCGCGGATCGACGAGCGGACGCTCGTGGCCTTCGACCTCCTGCCCGCGGGCACCGACCTGCGCGCCGTGCGCGCCCGGCTGCTCCAGGAGAACATCGTCGGCTTCTACGACGAGCGCCCGGGCCACAAGCAGCTCTACGCGGTGAGCGAGAGCCGGACCTTCTCGCCCACGAACCAGATCATCCTCGCCCACGAGCTCCGCCACGCGCTGCAGGACCAGTACGTGGACCTCCGCGCGCAGGTCCCGGACTCGGTCTCCGACTACGACGACCGGCGGCTCGCCTGGATGTGCCTGCTGGAAGGCGACGCGACGCTCGTCATGGAGCGCTTCGTGCTCGCGGCCGGCCTTCCCGGCCTCGATGGCGCCGAGGACGCCTCGGGCTCCGCGCTGCCTGGCGTCCCCGACGTTCCCGGCGGCGCGCCGGCAGTCGTGCAGGACCAGCTCGTCCAGCCCTACTTCGCCGGCCGCGCCCTCGCGGAGGCGATCTGGAAGAAGGGCGGCCCCGCCACTCTTCGCGCGGCCTGGGACCGCCCGCCCCGCTCGACCGAGCAGGTGCTGCACCCGGAGAAGTACTTCGCGGACGAGCGGCCGCGCGAGATAGCACCGGCGACGGGACCGGCAGGGTCTACGCTCGTCGCCGACGGCGTGCTGGGGGAGATGCTCATCCGGACTCTCCTCGAGGGCGAAGCGGATGCGGCCGCGGGGTGGGGGGGCGACGCGTACCGGGTGTTCGACACCGGAGCGGGCACGCTCCTCGTCTGGCGGAGCGTCTGGGACCGTCCCGAGGACGCGAAGGGCTTCGAGGCCGCGCTCGCCCGGCGCTTCGGCCGGCGGTACGGAGCCGCGCATCCGCGGGGCTCGTTCTCCGAATACGAGCAGGCGCGCTGGCGCTACGCGGTCGGAGAGAGCGCGGGGGCGGTCACGCTCGTATCCTCGGACGACGCGCGAGCCTTCGCGG
>JBKPBQ010000440.1:0-10940 GCA_046726955.1 Acidobacteriota bacterium | reverse complement strand
GGCCACGCACGCCTCCTCGAGCAGCGCCTGCGCGTCGCGCCGGCCCGCGAGCAGGCTCTCGAGCGTCTCGCGGCGGATCTCCAGGAGCTCGCTGGCGGCGGAGGCGACGATGTTCGCGGTGCGCGGGCGGCCGGACGTGGCGAGCCGCGTCGACACCCTGCAGGAGGAGGCGGAGGCGCACGCCGAATGGACGCAGCCGGTGGCGCTCGACGAGGACGAACCACACGCACCGCCGCGGTCGGAGGAGCCCGTCGCCCTGAACTCGCTCGAGGGGCTCCTGGAGGACGACCCGGCGCTCGCGCGCCGCGGCGTCGCCGATCCGTCGAGCTGGGCGCGCGCCATCGTGGACACCGCCTTCGGCCCGACCGAGGAGGAGAGGGCGGCAACGCGGTCGCTCGAGGAGGCGGCCTTCGGATCGCCGGAAGAGCCGCGCTCCGTCGCGCCCGGAAAAGCGCCCGCGACGGTGCGGCCGAGCCGCCCCGCGCCGACCGCAGAGGCCGCGGGCAAGGCGCGAGCCGAAGAGGTCCTCGCGCTCGTGCAGGACCTCGCGGCACGGAGCTCGAGCCCGTCGGGCCGTCCCTCGCTCGCCGCGGCGCTCTTTGCCGGCTGCTCGCGCGCCCGGCTCCTCGCCGTCGTTCGCGACCTCCGCGTGTTCCGGTTCTCCGCGGGCGACGTGATCCTGACCGAGGGCGAGCCCGGCACCAGCCTCTTCGTGATCGCCCAGGGATCGGTCAAGGTCTTCGTCCGCAGCCCGCACGGCCGCAGCTTCGAGGTGGGGCGGCTCCAGGAGTGCGAGTTCTTCGGCGAGGTGTCCGTGATCTCCGGCCGCCCGCGCACCGCGAACATCGTCGCCTCCGCCGCCTGCGAGCTCCTGGAGATCCGCCGCGAGACGCTCGAGAGCCTGCTCGCGGGCCGGCGCGACGCGCAGGCGCTGCTCGAGGAGGCGTGCGTGGCCCGGGCCACGAGCCCGGCCTCGGCCGCGGTGCGGGCGCTCCCCATGGAGGCCTCGAAGAGCCGCGAGCGCGCGCACGCCGCCCTCGCCGCCCACTTCGGGGACACGCAGTGGAGCCTGCGCATGCGGCTGCGCCTGGCGGAGGTCCTGCTGAAGGCGGGCAACGAGGACGACGCCGTCGCCATCCTCACGAGCGTCGCCGACGCGCTCGCGGCCGCAGACGACGGCGAGAAAGCACTCGCAGTGCTCCAGAAGATCGCGACCGTGCGGCGCCGCCACGTGGAGGAGCTGTGCCTGGCCCCGCTCGCCAAGGGTCCCAAGGAGGCCGAGCCGGGTCCCGCGGACGCCGAGCGCCACTCGCGGATCGCCGCCGCGCCCGAAGGAGTCTTCCGCGACTGGCTCGTCAACATGCTCCGCGAGGTGACCGCGGAGGACGGGACCCCGCCGCTGACCTTTCACTGATCGCCCGCTCTATCGCGAGCCGGCCGCCTTCCCCGCCCGATAAAGGAAGAGCCCGACGACGAGCGTGACCGCGATCGCGGCGAGCTCGCCGGCCGCGCCCGTGACGAACGGCTCGCGGGACCGCGCGGCGAGCCCGAACGCCACGAGCCCGGCGACGGCTACTCCGGCGAGCCCTTCTCCGGCCACGAGGCCGGACGCGGCCAGGATCCCCGGGTCCACCTCGGGTGTCGCCGTCCGCCCGCGCTCCGCGAGGGCCCGCACGCATCCGCCGAAGTAGAGCGCGGCCATCGTGGAGAGCGGCAGGTAGACGCCGATCGCGAAGGCGAGGCCGGAGACGCCGCACAGCATCGCGCCGATCGAGAGCCCACCTCCCGTGAGCACGAGCCCCCAGGGCAGCTCGCCGGCGAGGACGCCCTCGATGATCGTCTTCATCAGCGTGGCCTGCGGCGCGGGGATGTCCTTCGAGCCGAAAGTGTAGACGGTGCCCAGGAGCATCACCGTCGCCGCCACCGCCCAGCAGGCGAAGGCGGCCCCGATGAGCTGGCCGAGCTGCTGCCGCGCCGGCGTCGCCCCCACGAGCCAGCCCGTCTTCAGGTCCTGCGAGATGTCGCCGGCCTTGGAGGCGGCGATGGCCACGATCGTGCCCACGGTGAGGACGGCCGCGCGCGCTCCGGGTTCCGTCCATCCGGCGGCGGCGAAAACGGAGGCGATACCCAGGAGCGTGACGAGCGCGATCCCGGACGTGGGCTGCGACGAGACGCCGACGATCCCCACGATCCGCGCCGCCACGGCCACGAAGAGGACGCCGAAGATGCCGACTCCCGCCGCGCACACCGCGCGCGGTACCGGTCCCATGCCTCCGGCGAAGACGCCGGGGACGAGCGCGGCCACGGTAACGACGAGCGCGATTCCCCCGAGCACGAAAGCAGGAGGCATGTCGCGATCGGTTCGCTCGTCGCGCCTCGCCTCGCCGGCACGCGACGCGCTTCGGGCGCCGAGCCCTCGCACGACAGCCGAGAAGGCGGCGATCATCGACGGCAGCCCGCGAAGCACCGTAAGGATGCCCGCCGTGGCCACCGCCCCTGCCCCGACGTAGCGGACATAGCGTGACCAGATGTCCGCCGGCTCCATGGCCGAAACGAGCCGCGTCGTCTCGGGATAGAGCGGCGCCTGGAGCGACGCGCCGAAGAAGGCGATGAGCGGCGTGAGGGCTAGAGACGAGACGACGGAGCCGGCCACGCACACCGCGGACTGCCGGTAGCCGAGGATGAAGCCGACGCCGAAAAGCGCCGGGGCGAGCTCGAGCGCGACCTCGGCCTTGGGCAGGACGGGAAGCCCCGCCCGCATCTCGCTCGGGAGGAGGAAGAAGAGCGAGAGGAGGAGCTTGACGAGCGCCCCCACCGCCATCCCGCGGAAGATCCACTCGCTGCCCGACGCGGTCTCCGCGGTGGCCCGAAGCACCTGCGCGCACGCCGTTCCTTCCGGATAGGGAAGCTCGTCGTGCGACTCCACGATGAGCATCCGCCGCAGCGGAATCATCGCGGAGAGCCCGAGCACTCCCCCCAGGAAGGCGAGCACGACGATCTGCAGGTAGGGCGGGACCATCCCCCACAGGAAGAGCGCGGGGATCGTGAAGATGGTGCCCGTGGCGAGCGACGTGGAGGCGGAGCCGATCGTCTGCGAGAGGTTCGCCTCGAGGATCGTCGTCTTCTGGCGGAGCAGCCGGAAGACGGCGACCGTCATGACCGCGGCCGGGATGGAGGCGGAGACCGTCATGCCCACGCGCAGGCCCAGGTAGGCGTTGGCGGCGCCGAAGACGACGCCGAGGACGACTCCAGCCGCGACTGCCTTCAGCGTGAACTCGGCGAGCGGCTCTTCCGTCCCGGCCGGGGTGGCCATTCCGCGCCCGACCTAGGCCCCGAGGATCTCGAAGGCCTTGAGGCCGGCGGCGATTGCCCGCGCCTCCGCGACGTCTCTCTGGCGGGCATCGGCGAAGATCCCGCGCGGCCGCTGGGCGTAGACGGCGCAGACGGCGCCCGCCCGGTGCCGGCCCAGCGACGCGAGCGTGAGGAGCGCGCTGATCTCCATCTCCAGGTTCAGGACTCCGAGCTTGCCGAGGTCTCCGGGAAGGTCGGGGTAGCGGGGCGGGAAGCCGGGGACGTGGCGCGACTGCGCGCCGTAGAAGCCGGGCGCGCTCGCGGTGAGGCCCACGTGGTGGGGAGCGCCCGTGACGCGGCAGGCCTCCACGAGGGCCCGCGTCACCTCGAAGTTCGCGACGGCCGGGAACCCTTCCGGCACGAAGTAGGTCGTGGTGTTCTCGAGGCGCACCGCGCCCGTGGAGACGACGAGGTCGCCCACGTCGATCTCCGGCTGCAACGCGCCGCACGAGCCGACGCGGATGAGCGTCAGGTCTTTCCGGCACTGCGAGAGCTCGATGACCGCGATCTCCATGTTGTCGGGGCCGATGCCGGTGCCGAGCACCGTCACGTCGCGGCCCTGGTAGACGCCCGTGATCGTCACGTACTCGCGGTGGCGCCACTCTCCGCGGCGCGACGAGAAGTGAGCGGCCACCTTGTCCGCGCGGCCGGGATCGCCCACGAGCATGACGAGCGCGGCCACGTCGTCGGGTCCCACGCCCAGGTGGTATTGGCGGGCTCCGCCGCGCGCGGGGAGCGCGGGCTTGGCGGCCGCGGCGGCCTTCGGCTTCGTCGTCGTCTTCTGCTTCTTCTTCACAGCGCCCGCGGCGTGCTGGGCGAGCCGTCGGGACATCGGTCCTCCTCGTCGAGTGGCGGCGCGAGGCAGGACGATATACAACGGAGGATCCGCGTACAAGCGGCGAGCGCCCCGTGGTGGATCATCGGGTTCTTGCGGGCGTCATACGCGTCGATTAGACTCGCCGCGGTCGAAGAGGAGAGAAGACAAATGGCTATCCGGGTCGGGATCAACGGTTTCGGGCGGATCGGGCGGAACATCCTGCGCGCCGCGCTGCACGACAAGGAGCTGGACTTCGTCGCCGTCAACGACATCACGGACGCGAAGACGCTCGCCCATCTGCTCAAGTACGACTCAATCCTCGGCAACCTGCCGGACGAGGTGAAGGCCGAGGGCGACTCGATCCACGTGGCGGGCCGCAAGATCAAGGTGCTCGCGGTCAAGGACCCGGCCCAGCTTCCCTGGAAGGACCTCGGGGTCGAGTACGCGATCGAGTCCACGGGTCTGTTCACCGACGCGGAGAAGGCGAGGGCCCACCTGGCCGCGGGCGCGAAGAAGGTCATCATCTCCGCTCCCGCCAAGGGCGAGGACCTCACGGTCGTGCTCGGCGTGAACGAGGACAAGTACGACCCCAGGAAGCACTCGATCCTCTCGAACGCCTCCTGCACCACGAACTGCCTGGCCCCGGTGGCCAAGGTGCTGCAGGACAACTGGGGGATCCTGAAGGGCCAGATGACGACCATCCACTCCTACACGAACGACCAGAAGATCCTCGACCTGCCGCACAAGGACCTGCGCCGGGCGCGCGCCGCCGCGGAGTCGATGATCCCGACGTCCACGGGCGCGGCCAAGGCCATCTACCTCGCCATCCCCGAGCTCAAGGGCAAGCTCGACGGCGTCGCCATCCGCGTCCCCACTCCCAACGTCTCGCTCGTGGACCTGACGGTCGAGCTCGCCAAGCCGACGACCGCCGAGGACGTCAACGCGGCGATGAAGAAGGCGGCGGCGGGGCCGATGAAGAACATCCTCGCGGTGAGCGAGGAGGAGCTCGTCTCCGTGGACTTCCGCGGCAACCCGCACTCGTCGATCGTGGACGCGCCCCTCACCAAGGTCGTGGACGGCAACCTGGTGAAGATCTTCTCCTGGTACGACAACGAGTGGGGCTTCTCGAACCGCGTGAAGGACCTGCTCCACTTCATGGCGTCGCGGGATCGCGCCGCCGCCTGACCCGCGGCCATGCCCCGGAAGACGGTCCGCGACCTCGGCGACGTGAAGGGCACGCGCGTCTTCGCGCGCGTCGACTACAACGTCCCCGTCAAGGACGGGAAGATCACCGACGACACGCGCATCCGCGCGTCGCTTCCCACGATCGAGCACCTCGTGAAGGGCGGCGCGCGGCTCGTCCTCGCGTCCCACCTCGGGCGCCCGAAAAAGGGCCCGACACCCGAGGCGAGCCTCGCGCCGGTGGCGGCGCGGCTCTCCGAGCTGATCGGCCGGCCGGTGGCGTTCGCCTCCGACTGCGTCGGTCCCGACGTGAAGGCGCGCGCGGCCGCCCTCGCGGACTCCGGCGTGCTGCTCCTCGAGAACGTCCGGTTCCATCCCGAGGAGGAGAAGAACGACTCGGCCTTCGCAAAGGCGCTCGTCGAGGACTCCGGGGCGACCGTCTTCGTGAACGACGCCTTCGGCACCGCGCACCGCGCGCACGCCTCCACCGAGGGCGTCTCGCACTTCGTGAAGACGTCGGTCGCAGGGCTGCTCATGGAGAAGGAGCTCAAGTATCTCGGCATGGCCCTCGAGGCGCCGGAGCGGCCGTTCGTGGCCGTCCTCGGCGGGGCGAAGGTCTCCGACAAGATCCAGGTGATCGAGAACCTACTGCCGCGCGTCGACTCGCTCCTGATCGGCGGAGGGATGGCCTACACGTTCCTCCGCGCCCAGGGGCTCCCCACCGGAAAGAGCCTCGTCGAGGAGGACAAGGTCGAGCTTGCCCGAAGCCTGCTCGAGAAGGCGAAGGGCAAGATCCACCTGCCCGCGGACCACGTGGTGGCTTCGGCCTTCAAGGAGGACGCGGAGCGCAAGACGCTGCCCGCCTCCCAGGTCCCGGAAGGCTGGATGGGCCTCGACATCGGCCCGGCCACGGCCCTCGCGTTCGGCGAGGAGATCCGCAAGGCGAAGCTCGTGCTCTGGAACGGCCCCATGGGTGTCTTCGAGATGAAGCCGTTCGCCGAGGGCACGCTCGCGGTGGCGCGCGCGCTGGCCGACGGCAAGGGCACGTCGATCGTGGGCGGCGGCGACAGCGTCGCCGCCATCACCCAGATGGGCCTGGCGGACAAGGTCTCGCACGTCTCGACGGGCGGCGGAGCGTCGCTCGAGTTCCTGGCCGGGGATCCGCTACCCGGCGTCGCCTGCTTGCAGGAGGCGTGACTCACCTGAATGACGAGTGTTACTTTTCGTACTGGTTCCGGAACCAGTACGAAAGGTAACGCTGAATCTCTAGTATCCTGATCGTTCCATGCCCACCCGAAAGCCCCTGATCGCCGGCAACTGGAAGATGTACAAGACCGCGCCCGAGGCCGTCGCCCTGGCCACGGAGGTGCGCGACGGCTCTAAGGGAGCCGACGCGGAGGTGCTCGTGGCGCCGCCGTTCACGGCGCTCCACGCGGTGTCGGCGGCCCTGAAGGGGAGCCCAGTCGCGGTCGGCGCCCAGGACATGCACTGGGAGAACGAGGGTGCCTTCACCGGCGCCGTCTCACCGGTCATGCTCCGGGACGCCGGCTGCTCGCACGTGATCCTCGGGCACTCCGAGCGCCGGCAGCTCTTCGGGGAGACCGACGACGGTGTCGCGAAGAAGGCGGAGGCTGCGTTCAAGCACGGCCTCACCCCGATCGTGTGCGTAGGCGAGACGCTCGCCGAGCGCGAGTCGGGACGCACGATGGAGGTCACGCAGCGGCAGACCGAGCGCGCGCTCCGCGGGCTCACCGGAGACCAGGTGGCGCGCCTCGTCGTCGCCTACGAGCCGGTGTGGGCGATCGGCACGGGGCGCACGGCGACGCCGGACCAGGCGCAGGAGGTCCACGCCTACCTCCGCCGCCTCGTGGACCGCTCGCACGGAGAGGCGGCCGCGGCCGCCGTGCGGATCCTCTACGGGGGCAGCGTCAAGCCCGACAACATCGGCAGCCTGATGGCCCAGGCCGACATCGACGGCGCGCTCGTGGGCGGGGCCTCACTCACCGCCGCGAGCTTCCTGAAGATCGTCCACTACCCGCCGGCCTGACGGCGGTGGAGCCGATCCCGGACTGGATCGAGCGCCAGCTCCCTCCGGGCGTCCGCCGGCGGCTCGTCGACGTCGGCGGCGCGCGGATGCACGTCATGGAGTGGGGCGAGGGCCGGCCCGTCCTCCTCCAGCACGGCAACCCCACTTGGGGATTCCTCTACCGCAAGGTCGTGGCCGCGCTCGCCGGCGCCCCGCTCCGACTCGTGGTTCCCGACCTCGTGGGCCTGGGCTTCTCGGACAAGCCCGAAGCGGAAGCCCACACGCTCGACAACCACGCCCGCTGGCTCGGTGCGCTCCTCGACGAGCTGAAGCTCGACGAGCTCGTGTTCGTCGCCCACGACTGGGGCGGGCCGATCGGGCTGCGCGCGCTCGGCGACCGGCCGCGCCTGCTGAAAGGCCTCGTCGTGCTCAACACGGTCGTCTCTCCTCCGCGGCCAGGCTTCCGGCCGTCCGCCTTCCACCGCCTGGCGCGCGTGCCGATCGTGAGCACGCTCCTCTTCCGCGGCCTGGGCTTTCCCCAGCGCGCTCTCCACCGCGTGCAGGGCGACCGCGCGAGCATCCGGGGCGACGTGGCCCGCGCCTACACCTTCCCGCTGCGGGGCTGGTCGCGAAACGCCGCGCCCCTCGCCCTGGCCCGCATGGTCCCCAACTCCATGAGCCACCCGTCGATCGAGCCGCTCGGGCGCTGCCAGCAGGTGGTCGAGGGCTTCGCTGGTCCGGCCGCGATCGTCTGGGGCGACCGCGATCCCATCCTCGGCCGGGTCCGGTCCTGGATCGAGAAGCTCCTTCCCAGAGCACGGGTTACGCGGACCGACGCCGGTCACTTCTTGCAGGAGGAAGTCCCGGGAGAGATCGCGGCCGCGGTGCGCTCCGTGGCCGGGGTCTGACGGACGGGCGCTTGGGCGGCGCGCCGGGCCCTGCTATAGTTGGGGTTTGCCGCCGGGCGGAAAGGGCGGCCTGGAGAGAGCGGATACCGGCATGGCCTTCCTCTATTACCTGGTCCTCACGCTGCACATCATCGCGTGCCTCTTCCTCATCGCGGTCGTCCTGCTCCAGCAGGGCAAGGGCCAGGACCTGGCGAGCGCCTTCGGCGGCGGCGGCACCCAGGCGGCCTTCGGTCCCCGCGGCTCCGCGACGGTCCTGTCCCGGGCCACCACGATCCTGGCCGCGGTCTTCATGGTGACGAGCCTCAGCCTGTCGATCCTGAAGCACCGGGAGTCGACGATCCTCGACCGCGTGCCCGCTCCCGCCGCGAGCGCCAGCCCCAGCCCGGCATCCGCGTCGCCGGCGGCGACGAGTCCGACGACGACACCCGCCGCTCCCGCGGAGAGCGCGCCCTCCACCACGGCCCCCGCTCCCGCCGCGACGCCCTCGAACCCCGCGTCGAAGTAGGACGAGCGGCCGTCAGTCTCGCGGAGTCGAGTCTCCCGCCGGCGGCTTGTCCGCCACCGGAGTGGGGCTGTCCGGGCCCACGATCCCGAAGGGCTCCTTGACCTCGAGCGACGTGCCCGCGATCTCGTCCTTGAGGGTCATGACCAGGTCGTAGTTGCCCGGCGTGGCGTGGTCCACCGGGAAGCCGATCATCCGGTTCAGGTGCCCGAGCGACGTGGGCCGGATCTCCGTGGGTTCCACCTTGGTCAGGATCGTGCCGTCCTCGCGCCTCACGTCGTAGCCCATCGAGACACGCGGCATGCCGGACTTCGGGTCCTTGGCCGCCCCGAAGACCTCGAACGCGCAGAAGATCGGGTTCTCCGTCGTGAAGTCGCGGTGCACCTGGAGCTGCAGCCGGCCCGTGGGCTGGCCGTTCTCCATCTGCCGGACGTTGCTGAGCATCGGGGTGGAGATGCGGAACTGCGAGAGGTCCGGCACCTCGAACTCGTGGACGACCGTGCCCACCTTCCCGGAGTTCTTGTCGCGCACGACGATCTTCGCCTGGTAGCCGCCGGCCTTGAGCTCGAAGTCGCGGGAGATCGGCAGCCACGCCTTCTCCATCCGCTCCCGGGTGGCGGGCAGGAGCTTCATGTCCATCTTCTGGTCGTACCGGAAGTACTCCCCCGTCTCGCGGTGGGCGGCCACGAGCAGGAACTCCACGGTGTCGAGCGCGCGCCCTTCCTTCTCCTCGAACGCGAGGTGGCGGATGTCCACCTCGGTCGCGATCATGACCTGGGCCTTGCCGATGACGCTCTCGCTGCCCACGTACGCCGTCATGCGCAGCGGGATGAGGTCCATCTCGTACGGGGAGTCGAGCGCGGCCTGGATCTGGGGGTCCTGCCCGGGCTTGGGCTTGAGCGCGGTCTTGCCGGTGTCGCTCGGGGCGTAATAGCCCTTGCGGGCGTGCACGTCGACGCCCTTGCGGTTCGGGACCTTGACCGAGATCTTGCGGAACTTGCCGTCCCGCGCCGTGTTCGTCGGGTTGTAGCCGACGAGGTAGTACATCCGGTTCTCGTCGGCGATGCGCTTGATGCCGGCCCCGAGGTCGTTCGTGTTGCGCACGGTGAAGCCGCCGCTGTCCGAAGCCACCGAGTCGGCGCCTTCCGACGCCTCGAAGCTCTCCGACAGCGCGAAGCCTACGTCCTGCTCGGGAAGCGCGGGCCCGAACTCCGCGGTCATGTAGACGGGCATCCCCTCGAGGCCCTTCGCGTTCAGGAAGTAGATGGCGGCATTGCTGCGGCGCGAGGCCTCGACGACCCGCTTGAACTCGTCGAGGTTGGGGTCGTAGATGAAGCCCTCGGAGACGAGGATGAGCGACTTGCGGCCTTTAGTGGAGATGAGGGAGGTGAGCGCGCGCTCGAGCGCGTCGAGCGTGATGCGGTTGCGCGCGGTGGCCTGGAAGTAGACGTCGGTGGCGCGGGCGGTCACGTAGGGGTCGTCCTGGCCGTCGACCTGCGTGGACTTGTCCGAGTTGTTCATCATCTGCTGCGTGACCCCGTACTGCTCGTAGCGCCGGGCCACCCGCGAGATCACCTGGCCGTCGCGGAACGTGTGGATGCGCATCGCCTCCCAGTCGGACATGCGGTCCTGGCCGGTGTCGGGGATGAGGCGGCCATCCAGCCGCTTCAACAGCGAGATGAGCTCGTCACGCCCGGCCTCCATGCGCGTCGCCCACCAGGCTCCGCCGCCGGTGGCGATGAGGGCCACGCGGTCGCCTTCGCGGACGCCGTTCTTGAGGAACTCGGTCACCGCTCCCTTCGCGCGGAGGGCCTCCAGGGCCGTGAGGTGCACGTCGTCGAAGACGATCACGAATGTGCGCCCCCGCGTCTCCTCGCGGAGCATGTTCGTCGAGACCCTCGGCTTGGGGGCAGGGTTGGCGGAAGGTGTCGCGGGGACGGAGACCGCCTCGAAGCTCACGACCGTCTGCGCCTTGCCGTCCTCGGTGATCTGGATGTCCTCCTGCTTGATGTCGGCGAGGGGGACGCCCTTCTTGTCCGTCACCACCACGTCCACGATGACCTGCTCGATCCCGGCCGGGAAGGTCAGGGTCTGGTCGGGGGCGGGCGTGGGGGTGGGCGTGGGCTGCGGACGCGCCTCGTGACCTGGAGGGGC
>JBKPBQ010000439.1:0-9668 GCA_046726955.1 Acidobacteriota bacterium | reverse complement strand
GGGTGAAGGAGTTCTCCGACGTCCTGTACGAGTTCGTGGTGGAGAATGGCCGGGTGACGGCGCTCAAGCAGATGGACCCGTCGGGCGAGTTCGTCTCCGTACGGAGGTAGGAAGGACCATGAGGCACCGGACTTTCGGGCGGCTCGGCTGGCCGGTCTCCGAGATCGGCTACGGGATGTGGGGCGTGGGCGGGTGGACGGGCTCCGACGACCGGGAATCGCTGCAGGCGCTCGACAAGGCGATCGAGGGCGGCTGCAACTTCTTCGACACCGCCTTCGCCTACGGCGAGGGACGGAGCGAGAAGCTGCTGGGAGAGGCGGTGCGCCGCCATCCCGGATCCCCGCTCTTCGTCGCGACCAAGGTCCCGCCGAAGAACCGCCGCTGGCCGGGTCGGGCGGAGACGCCGGCGAGCGAGGTCTTCCCGTTCGACTACGTGGTGGAGATGACGCGGCGGAGCCTCGCGAACCTCGGGCTCCCGCGGATCCACCTCCAGCAGCTCCACGTCTGGAGCGACGCCTGGGTCCACGACGACGGCTGGCGGCGCGCCGCCGAGCACCTCAAGCAGGAAGGGCTCGTCGAGGGCTTCGGCATCAGCGTCAACCGCTGGGAGCCCACGAACGTCCTCGCCGCGCTGGGCACGGGGCTGGTGGACGCCGTGCAGGTCGTCTACAACGTCTTCGACCAGAACCCGGAGGACGAGCTCTTCCCGGCCTGTCTCGAGCGGAAGGTCGCGGTGATCGCCCGCGTTCCTTTCGACGAGGGAAGCCTCACCGGCACGATGACGCTCGACGCCCGGTGGCCGGAGGGCGACTGGCGCAACCTCTACTTCCGCCCGGACCGGCTGCCGGAGACGCTGTCGCGCGTGGATCGGCTGCGGGCCCTGGTGCCGGCGGGAAGCTCACTGCCCGATCTCGCGCTGCGCTTCATCCTTCACCACCCCGCCGTCTCCACCACGATCCCCGGCATGCGCCGCCCCGTCCACGTGGACGCGAACCTGCGCGCGGGCGACGCGCCGCCGCTGCCGGAGACGACGCTCCGCGCGCTGCGCGAGCACCGCTGGGAGCGCGACTGGCAGGTGGCCTGAGCCGCCCTTCGGGAACCCGCTCGCCCGGCCGGTGTCCAAGCGTGCGAGCGGAATAACGGGGCGGCAAGTCCCGTAACCGCATTCGAGGCCGGCCATCCGGTGCGGCTCGTACGGGAGCGAAAGATGAAGATCAGGCTGTCGTCCTCGTGGTGTGTCTTGCTGGCGGCGCTCGCCGCCGTCGGGCTCACGATCGCCCTCTCCGTTCCTTCGTTGTTGCGGGCGCGGGTGGCCGCCGAATACCCGAGGGTCCGCGAGATGGGACCGGCCGGAATCGCGGAAGACGCGGCAAAGGATGCGGTCGCCCCGACGGTCCTGAACGAGCCATCCGTCGCGGCTCCGCTCGCGATGAGGGTCGGCCGCGGCGTACCGGGCGGCGTGGCTGGCGGCGTGGCTGGCGGCGTTGCTGGCGGCGTCGTGGGCGGGGTGTTGGGGGGCCTCCCCGACGAGCAGGATGCGCTGTATCGCGCTGCGTTCAACACCGAGGCCTACGCGCTCGTCCGTGACAACCCCTTCCAGGCCGTGGCCGCGAACCCGCTGTCGACCTTCGCGGTGGACGTGGACACGGCTTCCTACGCGAACGTCCGTCGGTTCCTGCAGTCGGGCCGGCTCCCCCCGAAGGACGCGGTGCGCATCGAGGAGCTCGTCAACTACTTCCGCTACGACTATCCCGACCCAGAGGGCCAGGCTCCGTTCTCCATCACCACCGAGGTCGCGGCCTGCCCGTGGAAGGAAGGCCACCTTCTCGCGCTGGTGGGCCTGCAGGGTCGACGCATCGAGAAGCGCGACGTGCCGCCGCGCAACCTCGTCTTTCTGATCGACGTCTCCGGCTCGATGGAGGACCCGAACAAGCTGCCGCTGCTCAAGGCCGGGATGGGCCTCCTCGTGGACGAGCTGCGGACCGAGGACCGCGTGGCCATCACCGTCTACGCCGGCAATGCCGGACTCGTGCTTCCCCCGACCCCCGGAGACCGCAAGGCAGAGATCCGCAGCGCGCTCGGGCGGCTGCAGGCGGGCGGCTCCACCGCCGGCGGGGCCGGCATCCAGCTCGCGTACGAGGTGGCGAAGGAGAGCTTTCTCGAGGGCGGCGTCAACCGGGTGATCCTGGCCACGGACGGCGACTTCAACGTCGGCGTCACGAGCGAGGGAGACCTCGTGCGGCTCATCGAGGAGAAGCGCAAGACGGGCGTCTTCCTCTCCGTCCTCGGTTTCGGCGAGGGCAACCTCAAGGACTCGACGATGGAGAAGCTCGCGGACAGCGGCAACGGCAACTACTCGTACATCGACACGCTCGCCGAGGCCCGCAAGGTCCTCGTGAGCGAGGCGGGAGCGACGCTCTTCACGATCGCCAAGGACGTGAAGGTCCAGGTGGAGTTCAACCCGCGCCAGGTCTCGGCCTACCGCCTGCTCGGCTACGAGAACCGGATGCTCAGGGCCGAGGACTTTTCCGACGACCGCAAGGACGCCGGAGAGATCGGCGCGGGGCACTCGGTCACGGCGCTATACGAGATCGTGCCCGCGGGAGTGCCGATGCCGCTGCCCGCCGTGGACCCCTTGAAGTACCAGGACGCGCATCGCCCCTCCGCCTCGGCGGGGAGCGGCGAGCTGCTGACGGTGAAGCTCCGCTACAAGGACCCCGACGGTGACCAGAGCCGGCTGCAGAGCGTGGCGGTCGCCGCCGCGCCCGCCGACTCGCCCTCCGCCGACCTGCGCTTCGCTTCGGCGGTGGCGGCGTTCGGAATGCTGCTTCGCGATTCCGAGCACAAGGGCAGCGCGACCTGGGAGACCGTGCGCGAGCTCGCCTCCGCCTCCCGCGGAGAGGACCGCGAGGGCTACCGCGCGGAGCTCCTCCAGCTCGTGGCGACGGCCGCGTCGATCCCGCCGGAACCCCGCGTGGCGGTCGCGCGATAGGCCGAAGGCTCCGGTGTAAGCTACGCGCCGCGAGGCGCGGATGACGAGGAAGCCGACGGCCGGAGCCTGATCGCTCGTCCTGCTCGCAGCCGCTCCGCTCGCGCTCGCGCAATCGGCGGGGCGACCGGGTGTCATCGCCCATCGAGGAGTGGCCGCGGAAGCGCCGGAGAACACTCTTCCGGCGATCGCAAAGGCGATCGAGCTGGGCTGCGCGATGGCCGAGGTCGACGTCCGGTACACGTCCGACGGGCAGCTCGTGCTCCATCACGACGAGACCCTCGACCGGACGACCGATGGAACCGGACCCGTGGCGGCGAGGACCCTGGCGGAGCTGCGCCGGCTGGACGCCGGCCGCTCGGCCGGCGAGGCGTTTCGCGGGACGCGGATCCCGACACTCGAGGAGGCGGTAGCGCTCGCCCGCGGCCGGATCCAGCTCTACCTCGACCTCAAGGAGCGCGATCCGCGCCCCGTGGTCCGGGCGGTGGAAGCGCTCGACGCGCGCGGGCTCGTCTTCTACCGGCCGTACACCTACACCGCGCTCCAGCAGATCCTCACCGAGAGCCCGTCGTCGCGGGTCCTCGTGGACCTCGGAGACTGGACGCAGGCCCCGTCCTTCCTCGCCGCCGTGCGGGGCTCGTTTCCCACCGCTTTCGTCTCCAGCGACTGGGCGAACTGGACGCCGCCCGCGGTCGCCGAGGCCCGGAAGCAGGGCCTGACGACGCTCGTCAACGTGCTCGGCCCGGTGGATACGCCGGAGACGCTGCGCCGCGCGGTCGAGCTCGGTTTCGACTACATCCAGACCGATCATCCCCGCCAGCTCCTGGAGATCCTGAAGGGGCGCCCGGCCCGCGCGGCGGGTGCCCCGCGCGGTTTCTGAGGGTCTCGCCGCGAGCGGACCCGCGCTGTCCGGGGGCCCGCTTAGAGTCACCCCCATGGACACCCTGGCGCTCGCCGCCCTTTCGGACCATGGGCTCCTGCTCCGGTTGCGTGAAGTCATGGACCACTCGCGGCCCGCCGCGGCCGCGCTCCTCGCCTGCATGGCGGAGGTGGAACACCGGAAGCTCTACACCCGTCTGGACCTGCCCTCGATGGCCGCCTATTGCACGCAGGTGCTCCGCCTCTCCGAGGCCGAGGCGTATCTGCGGATCGCGGCCGCGCGGGCCACCCGCGATCACGAGGAGCTGCTCTGGATCCTCGCCGAAGGCCGGATCTCGCTGAGCGGCATCGTGAAGCTCGGGCCCTACCTGACCGCCCAGAACAGGGACGAGCTGCTCGAGCGCGCCGCGGGCCGGACGACCCGCGAGATCGAAGAGCTCGTGGCCGGGCTCGCTCCGGCGCCGCCCCCTGTCCGCTACGTGCCCCTCTATACCGATCTCCTCGGCTGGCCGGACGAGGCCGAGATGCTGGAGGCGGCTCGAGACGAGGAGGAGTTCGAGGCCGAAGCGGAGCTCTTCGGGAAGCTGGAGCGGCTGAAGGCGCTCATGCCCGGCGAGGAGCTGGCGGTCGTCGAGGCCGCCGTCGCCGAGAAGCTCGAGCGCCGGGCGCGGCGACACACGAAGCGCGTTCCACGTCGCGGCCCGGCTGCTTCCGGGATCGTCGAAGAGCCGCCCGATCCGCCGCCGGTCGCCGATCCCGGAGGCGCCTACCCGCCCGCGTCACCGGGGTTGCCGGCGGCCCGCCGGCTCTCGGAGTGGGAGCGCGATGAAGAACGCTGCCGGTTCCTCGATACCCACGGGCGGAGATGCCCGGAACTGACCGGCTTCTTCCCGAGCGCGTACGGCGGGCTCTGTCCCGTGCACCACCGCCACGTTCCGGTGCGCGACCACGGGAGGATGAAGGGTCTTCGCCACTGGAGGTCGAGGCCGCGGAGCACCTGATCCGCCGCGGCCCCCCTCCTCAATCGCCGATCGTGCTCCGTGCCTCCTGTCGCGAGGGCGAGGGCTTCGCAGACGGCGTCGGCGACGACGAGGGACGCGGCGACGGAGTCTCCGAGGGCGACGGCGCCTCGACGGCGGCGCCGATCGCGACGCCGTACCACAGCATCACCGGCGTCACCTTCAGTTCCAGGGGCCGGGCGTCGAGCGTCACCGTGCGGCCGCGAATGTCCACCGACTGCTCCACCGTAGCCGGAAGGGCGATCGGCTTGAAGAGCTTCGGCGGCAGCTTCACGTCGATGCCCTTGTCGATGACCTTCTGCACGAGCGACCGCACGTCGATGTTCTGGATCGCCATCCGGCAGACGCCGCTCTTGTCCTCCTTGACGTTCTCGGCAATGGCCGCTATGGTCGCCCACGTCTCCTCCGTGGGCTTGAGGACGATCTTGAAGACCACGTCGCCGAACCGCGGCCGCGCGACCACCGTCTCCCTCTCCGCCGCGAGCAGGAACTCCCCGCTCACGGTGTAGGTCGCGGGCTTGACGTCGCTGGAAACGTCGGGGCTCACGTCGATGTCCCCGCACACCGCTCCCGCGAGGCCCTTGCCCTCCCACTGGAAGCGCACGTTGCCCGTGCCCCGGCCTTCCGCCACCCTCACCGGGATCCGGATCCCGATCCGGTCTCCGCCGAACTTCAGCTGCGGCTCGGAAGGCTTGAGGACCGCCCGGATGTCCTTCACGTCCACGTCGAGGGTGAAGTGGCCCACCGTCTGCGTGAATATGACCTTCGCCTTCACGTCGTCCTCGTGGTGGGCGTGGATGTTCTTGAGCCGCAGCCGCACCTCGGAGAACAGCCCGCTCACCATCTGGCCGACGAGGCTCTGCGCAAAGCTCGTGGGCACGCCCACCAGGATGTTGCCGGCCGGGGCGTTGGCGAAGTCGAGGACGTTCTGCTCCTCGAGCAGGGCCCGGAACTGGTCGCGGAGCCGGCGGCGCTCCTCGGTGAGGGAGTTGATCTCCTCCGCGGTGGGAACGGGCCCGCGGGAGAGCACGTCGCGGAGCCGGAACCCCGCGTAGAGCGCGCCGGCCGCGACCGCGACCAGGATCGCGATCCAGTGCGCGCGCTTCATCCGGTCTGTCCCGGCGACGCCGGGCGCTCGCGCCAGGGGCCGACCTTGACCTCGAGGAAGACCCAGAGCCGTCCCGAGAGGGGAAGCACTCGCGCCACCGCCGCGTTCACGGGAAGCTCGCCGGGATCGACCTGCACCGGGCCGTCGCCCAGCCCCTCGATGGCCAAGTTCTGCTGCAGGCGCACCGGAATCGAAAGATCGGGAATGAGGCCCTGCAGGATCTCGAGGTTCTGGCCGGCGAGCTTCACCGCCATCGACGCGACGCCCGACGCGTCGGGCCTCCCTTCCTGGCCCTCGGCGAGCTCGACGTTGTCGATGAGGACGCGCGTGCGGAGCAGGCCGTCCGCGCTCACCTCGATGTCGTCGAGCCCTCCCTGATAGATCACCTCCGCCTGCCGGCCTGGCGTCTTTTCGTCGACGACGTGGGCCCTCAGCCGGACGAGGCTGGAGCCGCTCGTGAAGGCGACCTCTGCCGTCTCCACGCGGACCCGGAAGCGATCGGCGACCTCGCCCTCCTGGGGGAGCCCGGCCTCGATCACGGTCTTAACCGCAGCCTCGTCCACCGCCACCGCGAGCCATTCCTGGCGGACGAGTCTCTTCTCGCTCGTGGACTGGATCATGTCCTTGAGGTTCTCGATCTGGCGCTTCAGGATGCGCGCCTCCGCGCGCTGGCGGCGCGCCGCCGCTTCCTCGCTGCAGCCGGCGAAGGGAACGAGCGCGGCGAGGAGGAGGAACGCTGGTCCTCGGAGCCGCGGCGTCTGCCGGCTATTCAAAGCATTGCACGAGGATGGCACGGCCGAGCCCCGACTTCGTGCCGGGAGTGCAGGTCTGTCCGTCGGGGGCGCAGCACCAGCAGGCGTCGAGCACCTCGGCGAGGCCGCCGCTCGGGACCGAGGCGTCCTGCGCGGGAGCGTCCTTGGGCTGAGTGCATGCGCCGTCGACCATGGGCGCGCTCCGCACGACGACTCGCGACCCCGTGAGGTTCACGTAGATCGGCGAGGACGCAGTCCCGGGAAACGCGATCGCGGTGACGCGCTTCTCGTTCTGCGCGAGCTGGCGGTAGATGACGATCACGGAATCGCCCGGCTTGAAGCGGGAGGCCTCTTCGATGATGGGCGCGTCGAACCGCCATACGAGGCGCTTGCCGTCGTTCGTCTTCATGAAGAGGCGATTCTGGGACTTGTCGATGTGCTCGATCTTCCCGTAGACGCTCTTCTGCGGACGGGCCGGATCGACGGCGGCCGGAGTGGGCGCGGCGGGAGGAGCGGCGCCCGTCGCTTGCGCCGCGTGCGTCACCCCGACGACGCCGGAAAGCAGGAACGCCACGGCCGCCGCCCGAGCGGCCTCCGACCGGAACCGGCCCATGTGTCTCCTCCTCGGGGAGAAGCCCCGCCCACGGCTGGAGCGTATCACCGACGAGGCGGAGTCTCGTCGAGCTTCGAGCTCAGCGTGCGGAGCGAGCGGCGAGGGCGAGCCAGGCCGCGAGGGCCGCGCGCTTCTCGTCCTGCGTCCAGGGAGAGCCGACGAGCTTGCCCCAGGCCGCGATGCGACGGCGGAGGTCGGCCGGGGTTCTCCTCAGGCCGCGCGATGCCTCGGCCTCGACGTCGCGGTCCTTGAGCTCGGCGAGGTGAAGCCCGCACTTGCGGCTCGCCTGACGAAGGGCCTCGCGGAACAGCTCGCCCTCGGCGGCATGAATGAGCGCGTGCGAGGCGAGAATCTCGCGGAGGCCGGGCAGGGGACGTCCGGAGGCGAGGAGCAGCCCGCCAGCCACGGGATCGTGGCCCGCCGTCTTCAGCTCCTCCACGGTCTCGCGCACGGCCTGCTCCGCCAGGCCGAATGCCTCCTCGGTGGAGCGGCGGACGAGCGCCTCCGCCGCCGCGAACGGCTTGCCTTCCGCCGCGTGGAACGGCTGGCGGGGCGTGCGCCGCGAGAGCTCGACCCGCCGGCGGACGACCACGGCGGGATCCGCCGGCGATCCGGCGACGGCGACGAGGCATGCCCAGCCGGAGTGGGACCGGAAGCCGAGCGCGGCGGGACTGAGAGCCGCTCTGGAGGCCTTCGAAGTCATGCGTGCCGAGGATAGTCTCACCGATTGACGACATCTATTGACATGAATGCTCGCGGGGAGGCGGTAGACTGGCCTCTATGGACCCGCTCTTCCCCGTCCTCACCGACGACCAGGCGGCGCGGCTCGCCGCGCACGGCCGCACGCGCCGCGTGGCGGCCGGCGAGGTGCTGCTCGAGATGAACGACGCGCACCCGCGTATCTTCGTCGTGATCTCGGGCCGGATCGAGGTCTTCCGCGTCAAGGTCGGCGGCGAGGAGGCGTTCGCGCAGCTCGGCCGCGGACAGTTCACGGGTGAGCTGAACCTCCTCTCCGGCCGGAGGACGCTGGTGCGCATCCGCGCGACCGAGCCCGGGGCGGTGGCGGAGCTCGACCGGGAGCAGGGCCTCGCCGTCGTGCAGACCGACGGCGAGCTCGGCGAGGTCCTGATGAAGGCCTTCATCCTGCGGAGGGCGGAGCTCATCGCGCAGGGCATCGGGGGCGCGGTGCTCGTGGGCTCGGACCACTGCGCGGGGACGCTCCGCGTGAAGGAGTTCCTCACCCGGAACGGCCACCCGCACACTTATCTGGACCTCGACCGTGACCCCGACGCGCAGAGCGCGCTCGACGGGCTGGGCATTACCCCCGCGAGCATCCCCGTGCTCATCTGTCGGGGCAAGGTCGTGCTCCGCAACCCCACGAACCAGGCGATCGCGGACTGCCTGGGCTTCAACGAGACGGTCGATCCCGCGGAGCTGCGCGATCTCGTGGTCGTGGGGGCGGGTCCGGCGGGTCTCGCTGCCGCCGTCTACGGCGCCTCGGAAGGGTTGAAAGTCCTCGTGCTGGAGGCGGCGACTCCCGGCGGCCAGGCCGGCTCGAGCTCGCGGATCGAGAACTACCTCGGCTTCCCGACCGGAGTCTCCGGCGGGGAGCTGGCGGCCCGCGCCTACACGCAAGCTCAGAAGTTCGGGGCGCAGCTCCTCGTGGCGAGGAGCGCCGTCGAGCTCGCGTGCACGCGCCGTCCCTTCGCGATCGACGTGGAGGGTGGACCGCGGATCAAGGCGCGCGCGATCGTCATCGCCACGGGGGCCGCCTACCGCAAGCTCGCGCTGGTGAACATCGGCGAATTCGAAGGGCGCGGAGTCTACTACGGCGCGACGCCCATGGAGGCCCAGATCTGCCGGGGCGAGGAGGTGGCTGTGGTGGGTGGAGGCAACTCCGCTGGCCAGGCCGCGGCCTTCCTCGCCGACGCGGGGAGTCTCGTGCACGTGCTCGTGCGCGCGAGGGGCTTCACGGAGAGCATGTCCCGCTACCTCGTCCGCCGCATCGAGGATCACCCGAGGATCACGCTCCGGACCGAGACCGAGGTCACGGCCCTCGAGGGAGACGGGCATCTCGAGCGCATCCACTGGCGGAACGGCGGAGCCGCGGAGGCGCACCGGATCCGGCACCTCTTCTGCATGACGGGAGCGGATCCGAGCACACGCTGGCTGCGGGGCTGCCTCGTCCTCGACGACCGGGGCTTCGTCAAGACGGGCGGTGATCTGGCAACCGAGGACCTCGTGGCGGCGGGGTGGCCGCTCGCGCGGCCCCCGTACATGCTGGAGACGAGCCGGCCCGGGGTCTTCG
>JBKPBQ010000438.1:0-20633 GCA_046726955.1 Acidobacteriota bacterium | reverse complement strand
GTCCGGGATCGTCTGGTTCCACATCGTCTGGCGGAATATGCCGCTCACGGCGTCGGCCCCGCCGGCGAGGGCGAGAAAGAGGAGCGACGGCCGCAGGCTCGAGCAGAACCCGAAGGCTACGATCGCCAGCCCCCACACCGTCGCCGCGAGCATGACAGCGAGGCCATGGCGGTGGACGCGCGGCGTCCAGCGCGAGGTGAGGCTGGCCACGAGCGCTCCCGCCGCCGGCGCCGCGTAGAGCGCGCCCAGCACGGAAGGGCCGCCGAGCGTCTCCGACAGCGCCGGGAAGAGGGCGAGCGGCATGCCGAAGATCATGGCCACGAAGTCCACGACGTAGGTCCCGATCAGCTCCTGCCGGCTGCGGGCGTAGCGGAACCCGTCCGCGATCGCTCGCAGGCTCGGCGCCTCCGCTCCTTCCGGCGGCGGCACCGTCCGCACGCACACGAAGCACAGGAGCGACACGAGGTACGTGAGGAAGTTCGTGGCGAAGGCGGCGACGGCGCCGAAGCTTCCGAGGATGACGCCGCCGATCGCGGGACCGACGATCATCCCCACGCTGCCGCGGAAGGAGTTCAGCGCGGCCGCGGCCGGAATCTCGTCGGCGGCGACGAGGCGGGGGGTGAGCGCATCGAGCGACGGGCGCTGCAGGCCGTTCAGTCCCGACATGAGGGCGGCGGCGACGTAGAGCGCGGCCACCGAAGGCCTCCCGACGGCGGCGTTCGCCATGAGCACGGTGCAGCCGCTGAGCAGGCCGATCTCCGTGCCGATGACCATCCGCCGCCGATCCACCGAGTCGGCGAGGGCCCCGCCCACGAAGGCCGTCACCAGCAGCGGCAGGAGCTCCGCGAGGCCCAGGAGACCGACCGCGAGGCTCGAGTGCGTGAGGCGATAGGTCTGCCAGGGCAGGGCGACGTACGTGATCATGCTGCCCAGGAACGAGACGAACTGGGCGGCGTAGAGGAACCGGTAGTCGCGGTGGCGGAGCGGCCGGAGGTCCACGCGTCAGGGCGCGGACGCAGCGGCGGGCGCGGGGGCTCCGAAGCAGTAGAGCGCGCTCCGAGTCCGGACGTAGATCCGGCCGTCCGCGAGCGCGGGTGTGGCCGTGACCTCCTCGTCGAAGTCGCCGGACGAGAGCGCCTCCTGCTCGGGTCCGGACCGCAGCACGGAGACGATGCCGGTCCGGCTCAGGAAGTAGACCTTGCCGTCCCCGGCCACGGGCGAGGCGTAGTACTGGTCGACGGCGTCGCGGAGCCGCCCCTGCTTCAAGACCTTGCCCGTGGCGGGATCGAGCGTCGTGAGGATCCCGCCGTCGTTGATCATGTAGAGGACGTCGCGGTAGAGGACCGGCGTCGGGAGCTGCGGCACCGCGCGCTGGTACTTCCAGACGAGGCCGCTCCGGCCCACGTCGCCCTTGCCCCCCAGACGGAACGCGAGCAGCCCGTTCTCCGCGGCCATCATCGTCTGATTCGACTTCCATTCCGTCTCGGAGACGACGCCGTCCTTGTCGAGGTCGATGAAGTCCCAGAAGTCCTGCGTGACCTTGTCGGCTTCCGCCTTCGTGACCTTGCCGTCCTTGTCCGCGTCGCGAGAGGCGACCCAGTCCGCGTAGGGCGGGAGGTCGGGATGCCGGCCCGGCTCGTTCAGGGAGCTGCTGTAGCCCACCACGAAGACGGTGTCGGCGCTCAGGACCGCTCCCGATTTCATCTCCGAGGGAAGCCCGGTCGCGAACCAGCGGACCGCGCCGGTACGGGCGTCGTAGACGTCCATGCGGAGGGATCCCGGGGCGAGGATCTCGGTCGTCGTGCCCTCCACGTGGACGATCGGCGTGGAGTGGCCCGACAAGGCGTCGGGGCGCGCCGCGCGCCAGCGCTCCTTGCCGGTCTGCGCGTCGAAGGCAGCCGCGAACGAGCCGTGCGACTGGTCGCACACCAGCACGACGAGGTCGTCCACGAGGATCGGCGATCCGCCCATGCCGTAGACGTTGTCGAACGGACCGAGCGGCTTCCGCCAGCGCTCCTTCCCGTCGTGGTCGTAGGCCACGAGCCCGTAGTCGCCGAAGAAGACGACGACCTGCTTCGCGTCCGCGGCGGGACTCGCGGAGGCGGGGCCGTTCCGGGGGTCGAGCTGTTCCTTGCGGGGCCGCGGGGCCTCGTGCCGCCAGAGCTCCTTGCCGTCCGCGCGGCGGAGGCACAGGGTCAGCACCTTGTCGCCTTCGGTCGCGGTCAGGAAGATCCGGTCGCCGTAGAGGATTGGCGACGAGTGGCCGGCGGGCAGCGCGGTCTTCCAGACCACGTTCTTCCCGGGTCCGATCTCGCTCGGCAGCCCTGAGCTCTCCGCGACCCCGGAGCCGTTCGGTCCGCGGAAGCGCGCCCAATCCGCGGCACGGACGACGGGAGCGACCACGAGCAGCATCGAAAGTACGAGGCCGGGGAGTCTCATGACCGTCGATTGTACGCGCGCCGCGACGAGACCGAAGGCCTGTGTTACGGACCGGAAGTCGTGTGGTTCAAGGCGCGCGCGCCTCGCGGTAGCGCGCGACTGTAGGGTGAATGCCGATGGCGAGCGCGGCGCTTCTTGCGCCGGGCTCGCCCAGGCCGGAGCGCGCGAAGCGAGTGCCGCGCGCCCAACCGGCACACGACTTCAACAGCGAAGACGCTATCGGCCGGTCCAGCGCGGGGGCCGCTTCTCGAGGAAGGCGTCGATCCCCTCCCCCGCGTCCGCCGACATCATGTCGCGGGCCATCACGTCCGCCGCGTGCTCGTAGGCCGCCTCGATGTCCATCTCCGCCTGCTCGTAGAAGAGGCGCTTGCCGCTCGCCACCGCGGCCGGGCTCTTCGACGCGATCGAGGCCACGAGCCGCTCCACCTCCGCGTCGAGGCGGTCCGCGGGCACGACGTGATTGACGAGGCCGCGACGCTCGGCCGCCCGCGCGTCCACGAAGTCCCCGGTGAAGAGCATCTCGAGCGCGTGCTTCCGGGCGATCTGGCGCGACAAGGCGACCCCCGGCGTCGAGCAGAAGAGGCCGACGTTGATGCCGGAGACGGCGAAGCTCGCGTTCTCCGAGGCCACGACGAGGTCGCACATGGCCACGAGCTGGCAGCCGGCGGCGGTGGCGAGCCCGTGCACGCGCGCGATCACGGGCTGGGGCAGGCGCCGCAATGTCAGCATCATCCGGCTGCACTGCCGGAAGAGCGCCTTGAGGGCGGTCTGGTCGCCGATGGCCCGCATCTCCTTCAGGTCGTGACCGGCGCAGAAGGCGCTTCCCTCGCCGGCGAGCACGACCAACCGCACCGCGGAGTCCTTCCCGATCGCGTCGAGGTGCTCCTGCAGCGACTCGATGACTGCCCGCGACAGCGAGTTGAGCTGGCGAGGCCGGTTCAGGACGAGACAGGCTGCAGGGCCGCGATCCTCACGCCGGACGACGGCATCGGGGACGCGATCGGGAGCGGCGGAGACCACGCGCTACTCGATCGCCGAGGCGGAGCGCACGCGCTCGCGCAGCAGGTACTTCTGGATCTTGCCCGTCGAGGTGCGGGGCAGGGGGCCGAACACCACGGAGCGCGGGGCCTTGAAGTGGGCCAGGCCGGACCGGCAGTGCTCGATGAGCTCGCTCTCGGTGGCCGCGGCCTCGGGCTTGAGCTCGACGAACGCGCACGGCGTCTCTCCCCACTTGGCGTCGGGCTTCGCCACCACCGCGCAGGCCAGGACCGAGGGGTGCCGGTAGAGCACGTCCTCGACCTCGAGCGACGAGACGTTCTCGCCGCCGGAGATGATGACGTCCTTCGAGCGGTCCTTGATCTTGACGTAGCCGTCGGGCTGCATGACCGCGAGGTCGCCGCTGTGGAACCACCCGCCGGCGAAGGCCGCCTCGGTCGCGTTCGGGTTCTTCAGGTAGCCGCGCATGGTGATGTTGCCGCGGAACATGACTTCGCCGATCGTCTTGCCGTCCCAGGGCACGGGCTTCATCGTCTCGGGATCCAGGACCGTCATCCCCTCCTCGAGAGGATAACGCACGCCCTGCCGGCCGTTCCGCTCCGCGCGACCTTTCGCATCTAGGTCCCGCCACTCCTGGTGCTTGGCACACGCGGCCGCGGGGCCGTAGGTCTCGGTGAGCCCGTACACGTGCGTGACGTCGAAGCCGATCCTCTCCATCCCCTCGATCAGGGCCTGCGGGGGAGAGGCGGCGGCGACGAGCGCGTGCACCTGATGCGTGATCCCTGCGCGCTCGCTCTCCGGCGCGTTCACGAGGCCCATGTGCACCATGGGAGCGCCGCAGTAGTGCGTCACCCGGTGCTCGCGGATGAGGCGAAGGACGACGGAAGGGTCCACCTTGCGCAGGCAGATGCTCGTGCCCACGTTGGCCGCCATCGTCCAGGGGAAGCACCAGCCGTTGCAGTGGAACATCGGCAGGGTCCAGAGGTAGACCGAGTGCGGGGGCATTCCCCACACCATCAGGTTGCTGATGGCGTTCAGGTACGCGCCGCGGTGGTGGTAGACGACGCCCTTCGGGTTGCCGGTCGTCCCGGAGGTGTAGTTGAGCGAGATGGCGTCCCACTCGTCGTCGGGAGGCCGGACGGCGTAGTCGGGATCGCCGGCGGCGAGGAGGGCCTCGTAGTCCTTCTCCGCGAGGCGCCGGCCCGGTCCGGTGTACTCGGAGTCGTCCACGTCCACGACGATGGGCCGGCGCTCACCCACGAGGGCGAGGGCTCGCTCGATCGTGCCCGAGAACTCGCGGTCCGCGAGGAGGACCTTGGCCTCGCCGTGCTGGAGCATGAAGGCGATGGCCTCCGCGTCGAGACGCGTGTTGAGCGTGTTGAGGACGGCCCCCGTCATGGGGACGCCGAAGTGCGCCTCGTACATCTCGGGCGTGTTCGCGAGCATCGCGGCCACGGTGTCGCCCTTCGCGATTCCCAGGCCGGCGAGGGCGGAGGCGAGCCGCCGGCAGCGGTTCTCCGTCTCGGCCCACGTGAAGCGCCGCTGGCCGTGGACGATCGAAGGACGCTTCGGGAACGTGTAGGCGGCCCAGGCCAGGAACGTCAGCGGCGTGAGCGGCGCGTAGTTGGCGGCGTTCCTGTCGAGCGCCACCTCGTACGGGTTCATCAGGCAGGCATCCTACACCGGGGCGCGCGCCCCCCGAGCTACCTCCGAGCGGCCACCGCCGAAGCGAGCCGCTCGACGTCGTCCCGGTCGTTGTAGACCTGCGCGGAGACGCGCGTCCAGAGGCGGCCGTGCGAGGCGTGCACCCCGACCTCGATGCCGTCCTCGTAGAGGAGCGCGTCCCGGAGGCGCCAGCTCTCGGGGCGCGTCGAGCCGAAGCTCTCCGGCAGCGGCACCGTCACCATCGAGCCCACGTGGGCCTCGGGCACGCCGAACTTCGTGCCCCACCGATCGGTCAGGATGCTCGCCGCCTCCATCGCCAGGCCGTGGTTGTAGGCGCGGGCCGCCTCCTCGCCGAGCTCCTTCAAGAAGGAGATCCCCTCCGGGGCCGCGAGCCAGGTCGAGGGATCGCGCGTCCCCACCCAGTCGAACTCGGCGCAGTAGCCTTCGTCGAGGCCCCAGGAGACGACGGTCGGATGGAGGCCCTTCTGGCGCTCGGGGGCGGTCCAGAGGATGCCGCAGCTCCGCGGGGCGTGCGCCCACTTGTGGAGGTTCGCGGAGTACCAGTCGACGCCGAGCGACGGGATGTCCACGGGGATCTGACCGGGAGCGTGCGCGCCGTCCACGAGAACGGCGACGCCGCGCGCGCGGCACCGCGCGGCCAGCTCCGCCACCGGCATCACGATCGCCGTCTCGGAGGCGATGTGGTCGAAGACGGCGACACGGGTGCGGGCCGTGAGCGCGCCGGCGAGGGCGTCGAGGAGCGCCGCGGCATCGAACACGGGAAAGGGCGCCTTCAGCACGCGTACCGTGGCGCCGCGCTCGCGGGCGGCGAACTCCACGGCGCGGGCGACTCCCCCGTAGGCGAGGTCCGTCATGAGGATCTCGTCCCCGGCGGCCAGCGGCAGCGAGCGCATGACGGCGTTGACGCCGGTGGTCGCGTTGTCGACGAACACGAGGTCGTCGCCGCGCGCCCCCACGAACGCGGCCACCGCGTCGGCGGCCCGGCGCAGCTTGAGCTTCTCCGGCTTGGGCGTGCCCACCCGGGTCACCAGCTCGCGCAGGAGGAAGCGCGACGGCTGCCGCTCGATCGCGTCGCGTATCGCCTGCTGGGCGGCGAGGACCTTGCGCGGCGGCGCCCCCACCGTTCCGTGGTTGAGGTAGACGATCCCCGGGTCGAGGGACCACTGCTCGAGCATCCACCGGCCGAACGCCATCGGACCTCCCCTCCCCCGCGACGGATGTTATCGCCAAACGCCGAGCCGCCGGCGGCTCAGCGCTGGAAGGCGTACGAGACCTTGACGAAGAACTGGCGCCGTAACCGCGCCCAGTCCTCCGTCTGCGTGAGCTCGCGGTCGTCGCCGTAGCCCGCGAAGAAGACGGTTTGCCAGTTCAGCTTGTACGAGAACAGGAACGAGGCCGCGAAGTCCGCGGTCTGGCGGTCTACCGGCTCCAGGTAGAGCGACGGGTCGCGGGTGGTCGAGACGTACTGGACGATCGCGCGGAAGAAGCTCCGGGCCGTGAAGTTGTAGGTCGCGCGCAGGCGGTCCACCTTGGCCGTGAAGAGCCGGGGGCGATTCGTCCGGTCGGGGACGTCGACGTCGAGGAAGCGCCGGCCGAGGTCGTACCGCAGCTCCAGGTGATCGGTCGGGCGGATCACCGCTCCCAGGACGAGGCTCGGCCCCCAGCCCGTGCGCACGTTGTCGAAGTCGACCTCGCTGCCGATCGTACCGTCCACGCTGAGCATGGAAAGAAAGCTCGACGGCTGCGTGTTGACGGTGTAGAAGAGCCGCGACCGCGGGAGCGTCGTCTTGCCGTCGCCGGCGCGCACCCTGTCGAAGGACCAGCGCATCCGGACGAACGTGTTGCCGATCGCGTCGAGGCCGAAGCCGGGCGAGTACTCGCGGTTGAGCAGGTCGCCGTCGCGGTCCTCCGACCCGTCGTAGATGAGGTACGACCGGATCCTGCGCACCGGCCCTCCCGGTGGGCGCACCGTCCACCCCGTCTCGCCGTACTGCTGGCGGTAGCCGACCTGGGGGACGAAGCCGTTGTCGGCGCGGAAGCCGTCGCCCACGTCCTGGTACTTGACGAACCAGTCGAGGTGGGTGCGGGCGTGGCTCCACCACGCGTCCGCGGCGTGCCCGTCGAGCCGGCGGCCGTCCCACTCCGACGCGAGGTCGGGACGGTCGGGGGTGTGGCTCCAGCTCGCCAGGTACTGGCCGGTCACGGTGTCGCCGTCGCCGTGGCGCCACTGGACGTCGGGACCGAAGACGCGGTTGTACGCGGAGCCGTCGATCTCGCGAGCCGACGCGAGGAGGCCGACGAAGCTCTTTCCGAAGTCGCGCCGGAGCCGTCCGATCGCCACGAAGGAGTGGAAGTCCTGGTTGGCGAGGTCGGAGCCGTTGGGGCCGGGGATGATGACGCTCCCTCCCCCGCGGTCGTCGGCGGCGAGCGCGGTGTAGGACCAGCCGCCGGCCTTCCCCGTTCCCCGCAGGCCGAAGCGGGGCGACGTGATGGTGCGCGTGTAGACGGCCTGCACCGGTGTGGCGAGGAGCTCGATACCCTCCAGGAAGAACGGCCGCTTCTCGGGGTACAAGAGCGCGAAGCGCTCGTTGGCGCCGATCTGGGCCACGTCGGACTCGATCTGCGAGAAGTCCGGGTTGATGGTGGCGTCCACCGCGGCGCTCGCAAACGGCGTCCACTTCACGTCGAGGCCGACCTCGCCTTCCAGGGAGCCGTTCGCGAGCGGCGTCCCCACGTCTCCCACCGGCTCGTCGAGCCGGCTTCCACTCGCGTACGGCGCGAGAACCAGGTGGCCGCCGGACGGGAGGCTCTTGAGGTCCGGCAGGTCGTTCTCGAAGCAGATGAAGCAGCTGCCTCCGCGGGGAAGGCGCGTGCTGAAGATCTGGTAGCGGAACTCGCGGGGATAGTTCCGGTAGAGCATGATCCCCCACGTCTGCACGTCGCGCTTGGGGTAGCGCAGCGACGAGAAGGGGATGCGGATCTCGAGCGTCCAGCCCTCGGCGGTGATGCGGCCCTTCGACTCCCAGAAGAAGTCGGGTGAGCTGTCCTCCTTTTGCGAGGCGTCGTCCTGGACGGCGTCGTACTGGATGCCGCGCGGGTTGGCGAGGAACTCGATCCCGGTGCGGCGGTCGTGGCGCGTGTCGAGGATGACGCCCGCGTAGTCCGTCGACGACGGCACGTTGTCGCGGTCGCTCAGCGGGGCGCGGATGGCGCGCGGATCCGGATCCTCGAAACGAAAGCCCGCGTACAGGCTCTGGTCGTCGTACGCGAGGTAGCCGACGCTCTTCACCTTCGGGGGCACGTTGTCGCCGGGGCTCGTCTCGTACCAGGTGTCGATGGGGGGAACGTCGCGCCAACCTTCGTCGTCGAGGTCACCGTCCACGACGATCCGCCCCGACGTGCGCACGGCGTGGAGCGCGGTCACCGGCTCGTCCGCGCGGCCCTCGAGCGACAGAGCCAGGAGGGCGACGGCCGTCACACACGCTCGCGGAGACAAGGGGTCGCCTTACGAACTAGGACGCCGGCCCCGTGCCGCGGGTTGCGTCGAGAACGCCGCGAGCGGGTCGTTCACGTCCATGAATGCGCGCCCACGTAATTCCTGGACAGGCCGCGGCTCGTCCGAGTAAGATCCCCGGAAATTTCCTAAAGGGGCCTCGGAATGCTGCCCACCACCGGTCTGACCGCTGCCTCCTCATGCCGTGAACCGGCTCGGTCGCGCGCCGCGACGGCCATCGCGTCCCGTACCGAAAGGAGCTATCCAATGCGAAGGATCGTCTTCGTCGTCTTGATGATGCTCGCCCTCGGCCCGCCCCTATTCGCGCAGCGGACGACGGGCGGCATCTCCGGAACCATAAAGGACGCCTCCGGCGCCGTCCTCCCCGGCGTGAACGTGGCGGTGAGCGGGCCGAACATCGTGAGGTCGCAGACGGCCACCTCGAACGAGCTGGGGTACTACAGGATCATCGGCCTGCCTCCCGGGGAATACCAGGTCTCCTTCGCGATGGCCGGCTTCAAGACCGTAACGCATCGCGGCCTCCGCGTCGGCCTCGGAGCCACGGTCGAGCAGAACGCCAACCTGGAGGTCAGCCAGCTCCAGGAGGCGTTGGACGTGGTCGCCGAGGCGACCGTCGTGGACACGACCTCGAGCGAGGTCGGCTCGAACTACGACCGCGAGTGGGTGGAGGACGCGCCGTTGAAGCGTAACAGCTTCTTCGACCTCGTGGCTTCCGCCCCCGGAGCGATGCAAGGCGGCGACGGCAGCGCGCGCACGATGATGTACGGGTCCGGCTACGACGAGAACGCCTTCCAGGTCGACGGCGTCGACATCACGGACAACTTCTTCAACGAGGCGCTCGCCGAGCCCAACACCGACGCGATCGAGGAGGTCGAGATCCTCGCCCTCGGCGCCCCCGCCGAGTACGGGAACATGACGGGTGCCGTCTACAACATCGTGACCCGGCAGGGCACGAACACCTTCCACGGCGACTTCAACTACTTCTGGCAGGGGGACGGCTTCACGAGCGACAACACGAAGAACCTCAAGAACCCGGACGGCACCTTCGCCGACGCCTGCTCGGACACGCTGCGCTGCCCCTGGACCCGCAAGAGCTTCCACGACTTCACGGCCCAGATCGGAGGGCCGATCATCAAGGACAAGCTCTGGTTCTTCGCTTCCTATGGGCTGCGGCGGGACTCCTACTGGGACATCGGCGTCGACTCCAACGGCCCTGAGAAGGACCTCACCGTCAAGAACTTCCCCATCGACCGGTACCTGGGCAAGCTGACCTGGCAGATCACGCCGAACCACAAGCTGGTCGGCAACTTCCACCTCGACAAGAAGACCGAGGACAACGGCCTCGACATCGGGTCGGCGCCCTCCACGATGTGGTCGCGGCGATCGCACACCCCGACCCCCGGCCTCGCCTACACGGGCATACTGTCGAGCAAGACGGTGCTCGACGTCCGCTTCTCGGGCTTCTACGGTGAGGTCTCGGGGGAGCCCACGGATCCCAGCCAGCCCCGCAGCCAGCCGCGGTTCTACGACCTCGACACGGGCTTCATCTCCGGCGGCCACTACTACTGGTACGACGTGCAGCCGCGGCGCACCACGGCCACGGCCAAGATCTCCCACCTCGCCGACAAGTTCCTGGGGGCCAGCCACGACTTCCACTTCGGCGTGCAGTACAGCCAGGCGGTGGCCAAGGGCCTCTACGGCTACAACGACTTCGTCTACATCTACAGCCAGACCAATCCCGGGTACGGGTTCGGCTATGACCGGACGCCCTTCGGCTATCGCGGGGACAGCCGCTCCGTCGGCGTCTTCCTCGACGACACCGTCAAGGTGAGCGACCGGCTGTCGCTCAACCTCGGAGTCCGCTACGACTACAACAAGGCCTACGCGAAAGCCCAGGACGACGTGGACGAGTTCGGCAACCCTACGGGGGTGACCTATCCCCAGATCAATTACTACACCTGGAACACGATCGTGCCGCGCCTCGGCTTCAACTGGAAGATGACGAACGACGGCAAGACCGTCCTCAAGGGCCACTACGGCCGATACCACCGCGCAGTGGCCACGGGCGAGTACGCGAACGTGATCTCGCCCAGCGTCAAGGACACCTTCTCCGGCCCGTTCGACGTCGCGGCCGGGCACTTCTACGACACCTCGTTCTTCGAAGGCTCGGGCAACCTCGGCGTCGACCCGAACTACAAAGCGCCCACGATGGACCAGTTCGCCCTGAGCCTCGAGCGCGAGCTCACGAGGGGGCTGGGCATCCAGGCGAGCTATACGTACAAGCGCGGCCGCCAGTACGCGGGCTGGGAGGACATCCAGGGGACGTACGTCCAGGTGCCGTTCACCGATAACCTCGGGGACAACCCCACGGGGAACACGTTCAACGTGTTCAAGCTCGTCAGCGATCCCGGAGATCGCGCCTTCCGGATCACGAACCCCGACGGCGTGAAGAGCGACGTCCACGCCGCCACCTTCGCGCTCACAAAGCGCATGACGGGCAAGTGGTCGTTCACCGGCGCCGTGACGTACCTCAACGCGAACGGGCGAGTGCAGGAGAGCAATTCCGGCGTGACGCTGCAGCAGAGGAGCGGGCTGCAGTTCCGCGACTTCGGGAAGAACCCCAACGACTTCGTGAACACGGACGGCCCGCTCGTCCTCGACATCCCCTGGAACGTGAAGGGCCAGCTCGTGTATCGGCTCCCCCTCGGCTTCCTGGTCTCGGGGAATTTCCAGTACCGCGCGGGCCCCTACATCGTGAGGCGCGCGACCTTGGGAGAAAGCGTCATCGGCACCCCCGAAGGCCGCCGCATCCTGCTCCAGCCGCGCGGCCAGCTGGGCCGCCTCCCGAGCGTGACGTTCCTCGACGTGCGCCTGCAGAAGGACTTCAAGCTCGGCAAGACAGCACGGCTGTCCGTGTTCGCGGACGCCTTGAACCTTCTGAACGAAGACGCGTACGAAGGTGTCCAGAGCTCCAGCGTGACCTCGTCGGTCTTCCTGTGGCCGTTCGACCCGGTGGACCCGCGGCGGGTGATGCTGGGCGCGAAGTTCCGGTTCTAGAAGAGCCGCGTCGTTCTCTCCAGGCCGTGGCCGGGCAACCGGCCACGGCCTCTTCTATTTCGTGGCGCGGGCGAGCTGGGCCAGCTGCTCTGAAGCGGGGGCGAAGGCGGGATTGGCTTCGAGAGCCTTCTCGAAGAAGGGCCGCGCCTCCTCGCGCCGTCCCTGCCGCACCAGGATCAGCCCGAGGTTGTAGGCGTGGCGGTGGTTCTTCGGGTCGAGCCGGAACGCCTCGCGAAAGGCCTTCTCCGCTTCCGCCATCTTCGCCGTCCCGCCGAGCGTCATGCCGAGTGAGTTCCAGTACGACGCGTTCGTGGGCTCGAGGTCGACGGCCTCCCGCTGGTACCGGAGGGCCTCGTCGAGGTCCCCCATCTCGCGGAGCAGGTCGCCGAGCTGAGCGCGAGCCCGCGCGCTGCGGGGGACGAGGGGCAGCGCCTTCTCGTAAGCCTGCCGCGCGTCCGTCTTCTGCCCTCGGTCCCACAGCAGCCGGGCTTCCTGCAGCCGCAGGCGCGCGTCGCTCGGCAGGGCGGCTTGTCCCTTCCGCAGGGCCTGGAGGGCGCCGTCGGCGTCGCCGGAGGCGGCCCGGCTCTGGGCCAACCCCTCCCAGGCCGCGCCGTGCGCGGGCGCGCGCTTTGCCGCCTCCTCGAAATGCCGGGCTGCTTCCGGGTAGCGTTGCAGGCCGAGCAGAGCGCGGGCCAGGTAGAAGTGGATCTCGAAGCTCGAGATGCCGCGGGCGAGCACGGCCTCGAAGCGCGCGGCGCTCGCCCGGTAGTCCTTGTCGTGCAGCCGCAGCAGGCCCTCGCGGATTCCGTCGTTGGCGATCCGGAAGTCCGGCAGCTTGTCCTTCGGGTCGGCGCCGGGCGTGGACGTTTCCGCGGCCGTGCTGCCGCCGACGTAGCCGAGGGCTCCGAGCTTCTCCAGGAGCTCCGGCGCCACCGCCGGCGCTCCCGGCGCATCGCGAAGGGCCACGCGCTCCGCGTCGAGGACCTTGCCGAGGGCGGCCGCCATCGCCTGCGTGCGCGAGCCCTGGTCGGCGTCCGCCGCGAGGTTCTTTCCCTCGCCGGGGTCGGACGCGAGGTCGTAGAGCTCCGGATGCGGGGCCTGGATGTACTTCCACCGGCCCTCGCGGACGACGCGCAGGTCGCTCCAGCCGAAGTGCAGCAGCGGGACGAGCGACTCGGCGTAGACGACCGGCTCGGGCAGCGCCGTCTCGCCGCGCAGCTCCGGGCCGAGCGAACGCCCCGCGGGATGCGCCTCCGCCGGCATCGGCACTCCCACGAGGTCGAGCGCTGTCGGGAAAACGTCCACGAGCCTGACCGTCGAAGCGAGCGACAGTCCCGGCTTCACGCCCGGGCCGCGCACGAAGAAGGGGACGGAGAGCGTCGACTGGTAGGTGAAGAAGCCGTGGAGCGCCTCCCCGTGGTCGCCGAGCCCCTCGCCGTGGTCCGACGTGACGACGAGCGCCGTGTCCGACCGCAGACCCCGGCGCTCCAGCGCATCGTCGAGCTGCTTCACGAGCGAGTCGGCGAAGGCCACCTCGCCGTCGTACGGCCGATCCCGGAAGCGCGACGCGTAGGGCTCGGGCGGCTCGTAGGGATCGTGCGGATCGTAGAGGTGCAGCCACAGGAAGATCCGCCCGGGCGGCTGCGCGTGCTTCTCCAGCCATCCGACCGCCTCCGCCGTCGTGCGGTCTCCCTTCTTCTGCACCGTGTTCAGGAACTGCGCCTCCTCGGCCCCGCCCTCGAACTCGTCGGAGTACGTGTCGAAGCCCCGGTCGAGGCCCGACGACGAGTCGAGGACGACCGAGGAGACGAAGGCGGCGGTCGCAAACCCCGACTTCTTCAGTACCTCGGCAAGCAGGGGCACCGAGGAGACGACGGCCGGCGCGATGTTGTCGCGGACGCCGGTTTCGGTGGGAAGGCGTCCGGTGAAGATCGACACGTGCGACGGACGCGTCAGGGGGACGTGCGCCGAGGCCTGCTTCGCCATGGCCCCCGTCCGGGCGAGCGAGTCGAGGAAGGGCGTCGCCGCGTCGGTGCGTCCATAGACCCCGACGTGGTCGGCTCGCAGCGTGTCGATGGTGACGATCACGAGGTGACGCGCGCGCGGCGGCCCGACCGGACTCGCGCCACGGCAGGCCGCGAACGCGGCGAGCGCTGCCGCGCACGCCCCGGCGACGAGAGCCCGTCTCACGTCAGCTCCCCCGCTCGAGCCGGCGCGCGGCCGCGGCCTCGCGCTCGGCCTCCGCGAGGCGGCCCTGGCGGTTGAACACGTCCGCGAGGACGAAGTGTCCGAGGGGAGCGATGCGCGGATCCGGCTTGTTCGTCAGGCCGCGGCGCGCCCACTCCTCCGCCCCTCGCAGGTCGCCCGTGTCGAGGAGGGCCTTGGCGAGGTAGAGCTGGCCGGTCCCGAAGTCCGGCTGGACCTCCACCGCCTTGCGGTAGCGAGCCACGGCCTCGTCCATGCGCCCCGCGTTCTGCAGGAGCTTCGCCAGGTTGAACGCGGCGCGGTACGCCTTGTCGTTCTGGGCGAGCTCCGCCTCGTAGGCCGCGATCGCCTCCGGGATCCTGCCCTTCTCCTCGTAGACGAGCCCGAGGTTGTACCAGGCGGTCTGGAGCTTCGGCTTCTTCTCGAGCGCTGCCTTCAGGGACTTCTCGGCCTCGTCGTACTGCTTCGACTCGATCTGGCTCTCGCCGAGCTTCAGGAGGAAGCGGTGCTCGTCCACCTTCTGGGTGAGGGCGTTGCGGATCACGGCCTCGGCCTTCTTCGAGTCGCCTCTCTGCAGCTCGAGGTCGGCGAGCTGCCAGAGGACCTTGCCGTTGCGGGGGTCGAGCTCGCGCGCGCGCTCGAAGCCCGCCTGCGCCTCCGCGAGCTTCCCCTGGTCCTTGTAGGCGAGGGCGAGCGAGAAGAGCGCCCCCTGGTGCTCGGGATCGCGGGCGAGCGCCTGCTTGTAGGCCGCGATCGCCTCGTCGGCCCGCTTCGCCTTCTTCAGGAAGTTGCCGAGCAGCATATAGGCCTCGACGATCTCGGGATCGGCGGCGAGCGCCTGCCTCACCTTCGCGATCGCCTCGTCCACGTGGCCTTCCGCGGAGGCGCCGCTCGCCTGCTTGATCAGGTTGTAGAGCTGGATCTTGTCCTTGGGATCGCCGCGCGGCCGCTCCTCGAGGTGCCGGGCGCTCACTCCGCCCCCGACGTACCCGAGAGCGGCGAGCCGCTCCTCGGTCTCCGCGTCCACCGTCTGCGGCCCCTTGGCCGCTGTGGCGCTCGTCGTGCGCGCGAGAAGCGCCGTGAGCGCCTGCTCGAGGCTGGGCACGCGCACGGTGTCGCTCGTCGAGAGGTCCTGCAGCTCGCGCGGGTCGGAGGAGAGGTCGTAGAGCTCGGGCCGGGGAGCGCGGATGTACTTGTAGCGGCCGTCCTGGACGGACTGCAGGTCGCTCCAGCCGTAGTGGTATCGCGGATACCAGCTCTCGGAGTGCGCGACGAGGCCGAGGTGCTCGCCGCGGGCGAGCGGCACGAGGCTCACGCCCTGCACCGTCTTCGGCGCGGACACCCCGAGGAGGTCGAGAGCGGTGGGCATCACGTCCACGATCCGCACCTGGTCCGGGATGACGCGCTCCGGCACGCGGGGACCGGCGACGATCAGCGGTATGTGCACGGCCGAGTCGTAGACGAAGAAGCCGTGGGTCGCTTCTCCGTGCTCGCCGAGCATCTCCCCGTGGTCGCCCACCACCACGACCACGGTCTCGCCGAGGCGGCCGTCGCCGTCGAGGGCGTCGAGGACCCGGCCCACCTGGGCGTCGGCGAAGGCGATCTCCGCGTCGTACGCGCCCGACGGGGTGGCGGGGAATCGCGAGCGGTAGGGCTCCGGCGCCTCGTACGGCGTGTGCGGGTCGTAGAGGTGGACCCACGCGAAGAACGGCTTGGCGCGGTCCGCGCGAAGCCACTCGAGCGCCTTGTCCACGACCTCCGACCCTGGCCTCTGGATGGCGTCCATGCCCTGGGCCTCCCCGTACTTCTCGAGGTCGAACTCGTCGAAGTATCGGTCGAAGCCCTGGGAGATCCCCCAGCGGCGGTCGAGGACGAAGGCGCCGACGAACCCGCCGGTCCGGAAGCCCTTCGCGCGCAGCACCTCGGCCAGCGTCGTCTGGTCGGCGCCCAGGTAGAAGCCCCCGTTGTCGCGGACGCCGTGCCAGGCGGGGAAGGTCCCGGTCATGAGCGACGAGTGCGCGGGCAGCGTGAGGGGTACGACGGTCGTGGCCTGGGCGAAGCGCAGGCCCGAGCGCGCGAGGGCGTCGAGCCGCGGGGTCTGCGCCTCGGCGTGGCCGTAGCTGCCCAGCCGGTCGGCGCGCAAGGTGTCGATGGAGACGAGGAGCAGGTTCCGCGGGGCGCGCTCGGGAAGGAGGGATCTTGCCCAGCGCGGGCGGGAGAGGCCGACCCAGACGAGAAGGCCCGCCGCCACCACCGCCAGCACCGCGAAGCGCCGCATCGAAACCGTCACCTCGATCGATTCCTTCCCCGCTTCCGCTTCCGCAGCACCGGCCACGGCGAGAGCACCTCCTCCGCCGCGGCGACGGAAAGACGGGCCGCCTCCTTCCTTACGTCCGCCGGGACCCAGCCCGGGAAGGCGAGGCGCCTCGAGCGGTGCGCCCCGCTCGGCGTGTGCTCCTCCCAGATCTTGGCGAGCTGCGCCTTGCGAAAGCGCGCGGACAGCTTGACGAGAGCCGGCCAGAGACGTCGGTGGACGTACGTGATCTTGCCGTCCACGAGCTTGCAGACGAGCACGTCCGGGCTCTCGGTGATCGCCTCCGCGGCCCGGAAGATCTCGTGACCGCGCGGGTGGCCCCACCAGCTCCCGCGGATGGGCCCGCCGGCCACCGCCTCGGCGAGGCTCGGCACGGGGCCGCGGGCGGCCTGGAGCACGATACCGTGGCGCTCGACGAACGCGAGCGCCTCCTTGGGACTCACCGCTTTTTCCGCGGCGCCTTGCGCGTGGCCTTCGCCTTTCGGCGCGTCCCCGTCTTCCTCCTCGCGGCCGCCCTGGCCGTCGCCTTTTTCCGCGAGGCAGCCCCCGGCCGCGCATGGCGCGGCTGGTAGACGCCCAGCTTGCCGCCGCCCGGCAACGTTACGTGCGTCAGCATGCCCCAGCCCATGGTCTCGAGGGGGCTGCAGGCGACCTTCCGCGCGGCGAGCGAGGCGCGAAAGGCCTCGACGTCGTCCACCATGAGGTAGAGCTCGTGGATGTCGTTCTCCTCCGACGGGTGGAAAGCGACCTCGGCCGGAGGCAGGCCGAAGATGAGCCAGCCGCCTCCCACGTCCACCCCCGCGAGCTCGAGCACGTCGCGGAAAAACGCGCGGTCCGCTTCAGGGTTCCTGCTGTAGACGATCGAGTGGGCGCCGATGATCATGGCCATCCTCCTTCTCCCACGCTCTTCCCGCTCCGGAATCATGCCGCTTCCATGATCAAAAGTCCCGAATCGGGTACCATTTGCGCGGAGTTTTCGGCAGAGCATGCGTGGCGTGGACGCGGCGTCGGCGATCGACGCTTCGGTCGAGGCGAGGCCGGAGCCGCGTGAGCGCGCCGTGGCGGAAGGGCACGACGCGCCCCCGCTGGGCAGCCTCCTCACCGCCGCTTTAGCGGTCACCTTCGCCTACTACGTCGGGGCGACCGTGGGCATGCAGCTGCGAAACTCCCCCGTCGCCCCCTCCTTCCTCTGGCCGCCCAACGCGATCCTGACCGCGGTCCTCCTGGTCGCTCCTCCGCAGCGGCGGTGGATGCTCCTGCTCGCCGCGCTTCCCGCCCACCTCCTCGTCCAGGCACAGGCGGGACGGCCCCTGCCCCTGGCGCTGGCCCTGTTCGTCACGAACTGCAGCGAGGCGGTGATCGCGTACGTCCTTCTCCGCCGGTGGCGCGTGCTGCCCCTGCGCTTCGACACGCTCCGCGGGACGGCCGCCTTCATCGTGGGAGCGGTGATCCTGGCCCCCCTCCTCTCCTCCTTCGCAGACGCGGCGGCGCGCGCGCTGTTGCAGGGTGCTCCCCCCTATTGGGTCGCCTGGCGCAACCGTCTGCACGGCAACGTCGTCGCGCAGCTCGCGCTCGTGCCCGCGCTCGTGTCGGCGACCGGTGGCAGCTGGTCCCGGCTGCGAAGGCTTCCCCCCATCCGCTGGCTGGAGATCGGAGCCCTGCTGACCGGGCTCCTGCTGGTGTCGTACTTCGTACTGCTCGTGGAGCGTCCGGCGATCTCGACCCCCGTCTTCCCGTCTACCGGACGTATCCTCTTCCTTCCCCTTCTCCTCTGGGCCGCGGTGCGATTCGGCCCCGCGGGCGTCAGCCTCGCGTTGCTGACGGGCTCCCTCGTGGCGCTGTGGGGGGCCGCGCGCGGCACCATCCCGTTTGCGAGGCTGCCCCCTGCCGAGGGTGTCCTCGCCCTCCAGACGCTCGTGATCGTGGTCGGCATCCCCCTCCTCTGCGTGGCCGCACTCATCCAGGAGCGCCGCGTGGCCGCGCGCGACCTCGAGCGGCGGCTCCGCTTCGAGGAGCTGCTCTCCGGCATCACCGGCGCCTTCGTGCACGTGCCCAGCGACCAGATGGGCCGGTCCCTCGAGGCCGCCCTGCAGCGGCTCGGCGAGTACGTGGGGGCGGAGCGCGTGTTCCTCTTCCGGCTCGGCCGGCAGAGCCTCGACGTCGCCTACTCCTGGTGCGTGCCCGGCCAGGAGCCGGTCACCCGCTCGTTCCCGCGCCACGAGTGGCCCTGGCACCTGGAGCGCCTGCTGCGCGAGGAGGCCGTCGCCTACAGCCGCCCCGGCGAGCTGCCGGACGAGGCTGCCGGCGAGCGCCAGCGACTGCAAGCCCTCGGGATCGTGTCCGCCCTCTTCCTTCCCCTGACGGCCAGTGGTGTCGTCGTGGGCGGGCTGTCGCTCGGCAACCGCAACGTCGTGCGAGGCTGGCCCGCGGATCTGGTGCAGCAGATGAGGCTCGTGGCCGAAGTGCTCGCCAACGCGCTCATGCGGAAGGAGGCCGAGGACGCGCTCCGGCAGAGCGAGCTCATCAAGTCCACCATCCTCGCCTCGCTCGACAGCGGCGTCGCCGTGCTCGATCGCGGCGGGCGGATCATCGCGGTGAACGACCACTGGACCGAGATGGGAGAGGCGAGGAGCGGCGCCCGGGAAGCCCGAGTAGGAGTGGGCGTGAACTACCTGGGCGTCTGCCGGCAGGCCGCCGCGGAGGGGGACTCCGAGGCGCGGGAGACGCTGGCCGGAATCCAGAGCGTCCTCGACGAGTCGAAGGAGACGTTCTCCCTCGAGTACGGCTGCGCCACGCCCGACGGCGAGCGCTGGTTCTTCATGCAGGTGCTGCCCCTGCGCTGGCCGGAGGGCGGCGCGGTCATCTCCCACACCGAGATCACGGAGAGGCGGCGCGCGGAGGCGGAGGCCGAGCGGAGCCGGCAGGAGCTCGCCCACTTCCTGCGGGTCTCGACCATGGGGGTCATGGCCACCTCGCTCGCCCACGAGCTGAACCAGCCGCTGGCCGCGATCATGGCCAACGTGCAGGCGGCGGCGCGCCTTCTGGACTCGGAGTCGCGTCCGGAGCTGCGCGAGGTGCGGGACATCCTGGCCGACGTCGTCGAGGAGGACAAGCGGGCGGGCGAGGTCATCCGTCGGCTGCGCGAGCTGCTCCGCAAAGGCGAGCCGGAGCGCGTTCCCCTGAACCTCAACGCGCTCGTGCGTGAGGTGGCGCGCCTCGTCTACAGCGACGCGCTCATCCGGCGCATCGTGGTGAAGCTGGACCTCGACCCCGCGACGCCCATCGTGCGGGCGGACCGCGTGCAGATCCAGCAGGTGGTCCTGAACTTCGTGCTCAACGCCCTGGAAGCGACCGCGGAGTGCGGCGTCGAGCACCGGACAGTGGTCGTGAGGACGCGCCGGGGGGGTCGGGAGGCCGCGCTCGCGGTGGAAGACGAAGGCAACGGCCTCGGCAACTCCGCGAGCCGGGTCTTCGAGCCGTTCTACACGACGAAGCCCGCGGGCATGGGCATGGGGCTCTCGATCGCCCGCTCCATCGTCATCGCCCACGGGGGAACGATCGCGGCGACCAACAACCCCGTGCGCGGGGCGACGTTCAGCTTCACGCTTCCCCTGGCGGGCGACAAGCCGGCCTGACCCAGGACCTCGCCCGCTCGCGTCGCCCCGCGCGGAAATGCAGTAGACTGCCGGACTCCAAAGGAGCCGTCGTGACCCGCGGTGGCCTTGCAACCGGAAAGAGGCTGGTCGGCGCCGCGCTCGCTCTCGCCCTCGCCGGCTGCCGCGCTCCCGAGCCCCGCGAGGCGGTCGAGGCGCGCAACCGGAAGGTGGTGCTGGAGAACCAGCTCATCGAGCTCGGCAAGCTCGTGGAGAAGGCGCGCCGCGGCGAGCTCGTGACGGAAGGCCAGATCGCGATCGGCGTCTCCGAGAGCCTCGTCCAGCGGCTGCTCACCGCGTCCCTCCCCCCCGACCGGCTGATCGGCAAGCGGCTCCACATCGCGCTCGACCAGGTCGAGCCTCTCTTCCGGGGCGGCCTCGCGCTCATTCGCCTCCGGGCGCGGGTGAGCGCCGCCGACCTCCCGAACGCGAAGTTCGACCTCGACATCGTGAGCGGGCTCAAGAACGTCCGGCTCGAGAAGGGGCGGCTCCTCGCCCGCGTCTCCATCCTTCACTTCCGGGTTGTGGAATCGTTCGCGGGCGACGTGGGCAAGAACCTCATCGAGGACGCGGTGCGCGCGAACCTCGAGCAGGTGGAGAACCTCATCCCCGCCCTCGAGATCCCCGTCCTCCTCGAGGAGTCCGTGGACTTCGGCGGGATCAAGGAGGGACCCGTCCGCGTGGGTCCGGGCCGCCTGCCGCTCGAGCTTGGCCTCTCGCACGTCCTGCCCGTCAACGAGCGGCTCTGGCTGCTCGTGCGGGCGGAGGC